>NZ_JAQFWV010000038.1:0-29429 GCF_056175805.1 Halohasta sp. A2
GTTTAGCTAGCCGACGACACTGCTCAACGAAGTCGAGGAGATCGATCTCCATGGGCAGAGTCGAATTCCTCGGCTTCACGTTTCTAACCCGTGATATCAGCCGAATAGATCGCTATTCAACAGAGCACGTCTTTTTATCGGTCGACGACTGAGTCGGTGTATGTACTCGAAGCCGACTGATCTCTCGGTAGCGCTCCCGAACGGGGGTGAGGGACCCGATCCGCTCCGGCTCGATGCGTTGGACGCCGAGTTTGTACTCCTGTTGTTTCAGCGGGACTATCACTGCAGCAACTGCCGTCAACAGGTCCAAACAATCGCCGAGCGGTACGACCGCTTTGCCGAACGGAACACGGTCGTCGTCTCGGTGTTGCCTGACTCGAAAGAGCATGCCGCCGCGTGGGCCGCCCAGTACGACCTGCCGTTTCCGGTCGTCGCCGACCCCGAAAGCCAGACAGCCGAGCGGTTCGGCCAACCCGTCCGGTTCGGCTTTCTCGGACGGCTTCACAACCTATTGGGCCGGATGCCGCTGGCGGTCCTGATCGACCAGCGTGGCGACGAGCCCCGGATCATCTACTCGTACGTCGGCAACGGCCCCTCGGATCGACCGACCATCGAGGGACTGTTGCTCGAACTCGACCACAAACGCACCTCCAGCGAGGCGTGAGCCACCGAATCCGACGTGGTGACCCCGAGGACCTGGTCGACGTGATGCGGCTGTTCGACGGGGCGCTGCTCGATACCGATGTCGACCGAGTTAGCGAGTGCCTAACGGAGGGCAGGGGGTGTATACTGGTCGCCTGTGTCGAGGGTCGACCGGTCAGCGCAGTCGGGCTTATACATCCGGAGGAAGCCGACGAGGTAGTTCCGTGGCCCCAGTCGTATTATATATTCGCGATTGCAGTACACACGGCGAGGCGAGCACAGGGAGTCGGCCGCTCGTTGATTGAGGCGGCTGCCGAGTGGGCCGCCCCGCAGCCATTGGCGGCCACGTTCGACGAGCGGGTTCGACCGTTTTATACTGCGTGTGGCTTCGAGATCAGCGAGCACGAGGGGCGGCTGTGGGGGCTACGGTCTTCGCTCGACGAGCACTAACGACGACAGTCCTGAGTCGACTGAGCAAAGTAGCGGCGTCTGTAGTACGCCAGTCAAAATCGAAAACAGAGACGGAATCGAAAAACGGAGCGGTCTCCGAGCCGTCTCAGCCGAGGACGTATCGGAGTTTCGGGAAGCGTTCCAGTAGCGGTTGGCCGCCGACCTCAATTCCTTCGATGTAGCCGTCAGCGCCGAGGATTCGCCCCGCGCCCAGTGCGGCAACCGTCAGGAAGACGACCGCGTAGATGAGCGTGTCACCGAACAGTGCCAGGAAGTCGCCCTCCCAGCCGCCGAGGTAGAACAGCATCATCTGGATTGCTCCACCGAAGGCCGCCAGTCGGACGAACCCACCGACGATCAGCGCGATGCCGATCAGCACTTGGGTGACCGGGACGACGACGTTGACGACCTCCATCAACGCCGGTATCGCTGCCATCGCGGCGTACAGTCCGTGGACCGGGCTGGCCGGATCGGTGTTCGCGAGGTAGCCTGCAGCGTCGAACGGCCACTCTTGGAGTTTGCCGATCCCTGCAAAGAGGATCATCCCCCCGATCAGCACGCGGAGGACGACCGCGAACAGACCCGATAGCGTGTGGGCCTCGCCCTCGAGAGCTAGTCCAGCGACGGTACCACCGTATCGGGTTTCAGTGTTGGTTGCCATTGTGATCGGCCTCAGTTGCATAGATGGCGGAAACTCATACATATACAAACTCAGTTTTTCATATGGTGAAAACCGGTCGGTAATCCGTGGACAAACAATCACAAACCGGTCGGTAGAGAGGATGCTCAGTGAGCAACTGTCCAAGTCGAACCACGTGCAGACGTATGATCGCGCTCTTTTTCCGTCCCACGGCGCTATCGCAGTCAATGAACAACGACACGCCCATACCGGCACCGATTGATTCATCGGAGGGTTGCTAATGGGACGCGGCAAGGACAAGTACTACAACCGGGCCAAACAGCAGGGCTACCGCTCGCGGGCATCCTACAAGCTCAAACAACTCGACGAGGAAGTCGGGCTGTTCGGGCCGGGCAACACGGTCGTCGACCTCGGGGCGGCCCCCGGCGGCTGGCTTCAGGTCGCCGCCGAGGAGGTCGGCGACCAGGGCACCGTGATCGGCGTCGACTTCCAGCGCATTCGTGAGTTGGATCACGACACCGTCGAAACGCTGAAAGGCGATATGACCGACGATCGGACCAAAGACCGGCTTCGCAGACTCATCGGCGAGGAGGGTGCAGACGTCGTGATTTCGGATATGGCTCCGAACATGACCGGTGAGTACTCGCTGGACCACGCCCGGTCGGTCCATCTGGCCCGACAGGCCTTCGAGGTCGCCGCAGAGCATCTCGGCACCGGCGGCGACTTCGTGGTCAAGGTGTTTCAGGGGCAGGATCTCGACGATCTCAAAGCCGAAATCGACGAGGAGTTCCAATACGTGCGAACGTACACCCCGGACGCCTCCCGGGACAGCTCTTCGGAGGTGTATCTCATCGGGAAACACCGCCTGACGGCACCGGTGAGCACCGGCGACGAACTCGACGTCGAGATCGTCGACGTGGGCAGCGAGGGCGACGGCATCGCGAAAGTCGAGGAGTTCACCGTCTTCGTTCCCGAAACCGAAACCGGCGAGACAATCACGGTTCGGATCACCGACGTCAAACCGCAGTTCGCGTTCGCCGAGCGCGTCGACTGAGGCGACTGGTCAACTGGTGATAAGAGCGGTTTGAAGCGGCCGATCGACCCGTCTCACGCAGAGTATTTATATCGCGTTCCTGACGAACTGGCGGGAGCGACCGAATGTTGAAATCCGCAGGGCCCGTTCGTCGACTGAATGCGCCTGTCGGAGTTCATCGAGTACGAGGAGGGCGACCGCGCCGAGCGCAGGCGTCTCGCCAACGAGAAGTCCTACGAGATTCTCGACCGCCTCGATGGTGTCGGCGACCGGTTTGCTGACGTTGCCCAAACCGAGGAGTTCGGCAGCGTTTCGCCCTCGATTTTCGTGGGTCGGTCTGGCTATCCCGAGGTCTCCACTGGGCTGTTATCGCCGGTCGGAAACGAGGCCGACGCTGCCCAGTTCGCCACCAGCGGCGAGTGGTACACCGAGGGCGTCTCGATCGGTGACGTCTTCGAGCGCCGAACGTCGCTGTTGAATGCCAGCCAGTCGACGCCGGTCGAGACGAACGTCCACGATGCCTGGGACGGGTTTCTGGGCGTCCAGCGCGAGGTCGCCATCGCCGACCGACCAGTCGGCATCGAAGTGGGGCTCGACGGCAGCCCGAAACTGGAGTTGGGGCTGTCACCGGGTGACGTGTCGACGCCGACTGGTCCCCGGGCGACTGCACGTGAAGCGACGCTCACCGAGAATCCCCACGTACCCAAGCCGATTAAAAAGACGCTCGAAGACGACGACTGGGCCGCCACGGGCGCGATGAACTACCTGTACAATCGGGGGTTCGACGTCTACGAGATCAACACGATTCTGTCGGCGGGCGCACTCGGCCAGCGCGACAACCGCCGGCTGGTTCCGACACGGTGGTCGATCACCGCGGTCGACGACACGGTCGGCCAGTACCTCCGCGGCAAGCGCCGGAACGCACCGAGCGTCGACACCGTCTCGGTGTTCCACAACGAGTATTTGGGCAACAGCTTTTGGATAATTCTCGCACCGGGCCAATGGGAGTACGAGCTCGTCGAGTTCAAAGCGCCGGGAAGCGTCTGGAACCCCGATCCGCAGGCAGGCATGTGGTTAGCCAGTGACTACGAGGGGAATGCAGGCCGCACGAGCTACGTCGACCAGACCGCAGGTGCCTACTACGCCGCTCGGTTGGCAGTGTTGGAACATCTCGACAGCGTCGGTCGACAGGCGAAAGTGCTCGTTCTCCGGCACGTCTCCGATGAGTACTGGGGGCCAGTGGGCGTCTGGCAGATCCGCGAGGCGATTCGCCACGCCTTTGAGGGCGAACGCGGCGAAAGCGAGACGTTCGACGCAGCAATTCGGGAGATCGTCGACCTCCTTCCGGTGTCGATGGCCCACCTCCGTCGACAGTCGACGATGGCGGCGGGTCGACAGTCCGGGCTGGACGCGTTTTTATAAAATCAGTCCCACGTGACCCACAGCAGGAATCCCAGCGCGATCGTCTGGAAGACGTGGACCACGATGTTCGCCGTCCAGGCCTGCGGCGGCATATCAGTCGCAAACCACGAGGCGAGCACCGGATGGAACATGTAGAAGTACAGCGTCAGGGCGTTCTGTGCGAGCAGCACGGCTCCGAAGATGGCCAGTCCGATGGCGTGTTTCGATCTGAACGCTCGGTAGTTTTTCGCCCAGATCCCCGTCAGAACGAACAGCATCAGTACGTTCAGTAGAACGCTGACCTGTGCGATCGTTATCCAGTCAGTCATCTTCGTGCCCCTGTGTGTGTCGACCCTGTTCGTGGCCCTGTGTGCGTCGTCGCGTTCATAGTGGTAGCTCCTCGGCGATCTCCTCGATGAGACCCCAGTTCTGTTTCGCCCCGTCGGTCGGCGAGTAGACCGCGCCGTAGTTGTCCCCCGTTTTCTTGACGACGCCGTGTTTCTGCAGTACATCCAGGTGATGACGGATCGTCGAGTAATCGAGCGCCAACGTCTCGGCTAGCTGGTTTGCGTTCCGTGGCCGGTCGTCGACCGCCCGAAGAATACGGACGCGGTTCGGGCCACCCCGGGTACCAGTCAAAACGTACCACAGGACGGCCTCCATACACCCAACCTGGGGCACGTGGCCGCCTAAATATGTCGCTTGCCTGATTCACCGAGCGGCTTACTCGGCGTCGACGACCACTTCGAGATCGAACGGCTCGTCGGCTGGCGCGTCGTCGGGTTCGAGGTAGCCCACCGCGAACGCCGAGTAGACCATCCCCCCTTCGGGTTCGACCTCGAACGTCTCGACCACGTCGCCGTCGTTGCCCTCGGAGGCGGGTCGGACTTCGAGTTCGTACGTTCCGGCGTCGACATCGACCGCACCGGCCTCGCCGAAGGCGACGTCCTCGAACAGCGGCTCGCCGTCGACGGTGACGTCGACGCTTGGCGCGTCGGGTGCCGCGTGAACGAGCCGAACGCGGGCCTGGTCTTCAGGATCGGATAGATCGTCTTCGTACACTTCGAGGCCGAACGCTTCGTTCTCCTCTTCGAGTTCGCCGATGGCGGCCGCGGTGAAGTCGCCAGCAGGCACTTCCAGTTCCTCGTCGAAGACGACCGTCTCCGAATCGCCAGCAGCGGTGATCATGACCTCGTAGGTGCCCGAGGTGAGTTCGAGATACTCGCTGACAGTCCGGTAGGCGACGTCTTCGAGCACCACATCACCGTCGACGTAGACGTCGACGTTGGGCGCATCCGGCGAGAGATGGGCAACCCGGAGTCGTGCGTCCATTTCGGAGTCTTCGGAGGTTTCCGAATCGTCCATCTCCTCTTCGGAGTCGTCCATCTCTTCGTCTGACTCCTCGGTTTCTTCGTCGGACTCGGCGTCGCCACCTGTACATCCCGCGAGCGTCCCGACCAGTGCAACGCCACCGATCGATCGCAGTACTCTGCGCCGCGTTTGATTCGACATGTGCATCCATCCAGACGTCAACTCACCGCTTGAACTATTTCCGGAGTGGGTCGCAGATTCGGCCCGACTGACGCCGAGATTCGCCCAAACTCTCTCCCAAATTCGTCCAGAGTCGACGCTGTGAGCGACGCAGCGCGCAGTGTTCGCGATTCGGTCACCGAATCGACACGATAGAAAAGCCGCCGCTCCGAAGCTATGCAGTCTGGTCGTCCAACTGTTCGAACACGGCTGCGACCATCTCACCGGTGTCGGCAATGATCGATTCCATCGCTTCGTCGTCGACTGCCATCCCGAGCAAGCGGGCGATCTTCATAATGGAGACGTGATAGACGCGCTGGACGCCCGGGTCCTCCTGCCAGATGATCATATTGCAGGGCATCAGCGCGCCGAGTCGGTTGTCAGTGGCATCCAGCGCGCGGTCTGCAATTGCCGGATTGCATGCCCCCAACACGTAGTAGGGGTCGCGGTCGGCGTCGACCTTCTCGTTGAGCATATCCGATGGCGAGAACTCGACCGGAACGCCGAACCCAGCGTCGGCACAGACCGTCCGGACGTGCTCGATGGCCTCGGTGTGGCCCATTTCGAGTGTTGTCTGCTTCTCACCGAAGTCTTCGGGGTCGACCGCTGCGGGATCGAATGGGAGTGTCATAGTTTGTTATTAGTGGGCGAGACTCAAAAGCGAGGGGATTAGTTGGTGGCGACCGGCTCGCGACCGATCACATCGTACACGGCGTTGACAAACGTCTGTCGACGGTCGAAGTACGAGACGTCGACCGAGTCGAGAACTTCGGCGACTGGTGTCGGTCCATCGGGCGTCCGCAGTTCGGTGTCGCCGACCTTCTCGACGATGTCGCTGTGTGTCTGGGGCCACGTGAGTCGAGCGGCGACGCGGGCGACTGGTGCGCCCTCGACGGCTGGGGCCTCACCGAGTTGGACTGTTGGCTCCGAGTCGGCTTCCTCGTCGTCTGACATACCCCTATCTTCGGTAGCGAGTGCCTAATGCTTTCGATCATGGATCGAGACGGTTTATATAGTCGGCGTCACCGTTCATTCGCTGTCGGTGACTGTCTGACATACTGTTTTGTATCCCCGCTACATAGCCGGTCACATGACCGATCTATCGGAGGCCTACGAGGGGAGCGTGGCCTCACAACAGGGTCGACACCGGCTCTATCTGGGCGTCGGCCTCTTTCTCGTCGGCGCGGTGCTGCTCGGCGCTGGGATCATCGTCGCTGGCTCGGGGCTGTTGACCGGGTTGGGCTACTCGATCGGCGAAACGCGATGGATGGGTGGCATTCTCGGCGGCGTCGGCCTCCCCGCAGTTATTCTCGGCGTCTTTACCGTCCTCCCAGCCAACCGACGGACCCGAACGGCCGCGCTGGTCGGTGCGTCGCTCGCGATGTTCGGTGTCGCCATCTTCGCGCACGCCTACCCCTGCCAGTGGATCGGCACCACCTGCGCGAACCCTGGTGGCGATCTCACCCTGCCGACAGCTGGCATCTACACGCTCGGAACGCTGACGACCATCTGGTGCCTGTTGGTCGGGATCGCCAACTTCAAAATTCGCAACAACCCCGGCGGCACGGTCACCGTCGAGGTCACCCGCCAGGGCGAAACTCAAACCGTCGAGGTCGACCGGTCGGAACTCGGTGGGCTCGGCGGCGTCGGCTTTTTCGGCTCGACACCCGACGGCGAGGTCGAAACCCAGACCAACACCAACCCACAGTCGACCGATTCGACGACCGGCGATGGCGGTGCAACCGCCAACGGAATCCGCTCGCCGCTCGACGACACAGCCAGCGCGTCGGGGGCGACCACCGCCGACTCAGCCCCGGTGGGCGTCGACCGAATCGGGCCTGGGTCGCCGCACCGCAGCGAACCAAAACAGTTCAACACCACCGAACCCGCCGAGCCGTCGGTCGATCGCTACTGCGGGAGCTGTGTCCAGTTCAAATACGTTCGCACGGACACAGGCATTCGACCCTACTGCGCCTACCACGACGAACTGATGGACGATATGGACGCCTGCGACGATTGGCAGTCGCGATAACGCTATTTTTCGAGGAACGAACGGAGCCGATCGACCTCCCACGTGTTGAGTACGTCAGCCGTCTCCGCCCAACCGCGTTTGGCGGTCTGGACGCCATATCGAATATTGTCGAACGTCGATGGCCTGTGGGCGTCGGTGTCGATCGCGATCGTCCCGCCGGCCTCGACGACCGCACGGACGGCCGCACCGTGGAGATCGAGTCGGAGCGGGTTGGCGTTGACCTCCAGCGCGGTCTCGTGGGCGGCGGCGCACTCGGCGACCGCGGTGAAATCCAGTGCGAGCCCCTCTCGGTTGTTGATCATTCGGCCGGTCGGGTGGCCGATGATGTCGACCGTTGGCTCTCGGATCGCCTCGCAGATGCGTTCAGTCGCGGCCTCGGTGTCCTGATCCAGCGCACTGTGGGGTGAGGCCACCACCACGTCCAGGTCGGCCAGTACGTCCGTGTCGGTCGAAAGCGAGCCGTCGGCTTCGATGTTAGTCTCGACGCCGTGGAGCAGTTCGATGTCGACCTCGTTTCTGACAGCGGCAATCTCGTCGGCCTGCTCGCGGAGGTCGTCGTCCGAGAGACCGATTGTCTCGATAATGCCCGCACCGGCGGCGTGGTCGGTGACCGCGTGGAACGAATAGCCGCGGTCGGCGGCCGCCTCAGCCATCTCACGGATCGTACGGTGGCCATCCGACCACTCGGTGTGGGTGTGGAGGTCGCCACGGACCTCGTCGACCTCGACCAAAACGGGAAGCGACCCCTCGGCGGCCGCGTCGATCTCGCCGGTGTCCTCGCGGAGCTCCGGCGGAATCCACGCCAGCCCGAGCGCGTCGTACATCTCCCGTTCGGTTTCGCCACCGATTCGAACCCCCTCGCGGCGGGCGTCCTCGGTGGTCGACGCCTCGGGATCGTCGAGCCCCGAAACGTCGAAGACGCCGTACTCGTTGAGCTTTCGCTCCTGGCTAATGGCGACGTTTCGCAGCCGGACGTTGTGATCCTTGCTCCCCGTAAAATACTGCAGCGCCGCGCCGAACTCCGAGGGGACGACCACCCGGAGATCGACGCGCACGTCGTTCGCGCGGAGGCTGGATTTGTGCGTGCCAGCCTCGATCACGTCGTCGGCTTCGTCCCACATGCCGAAGGCCTCAACGACCGCCTCACTGTCGTCGCTGGCGACGAGCACGTCGACGTCGCCGATGGTGTCCTTCCAGCGGCGGATCGAGCCCGCCACCTCGCATCGCTCGACGGCGTCGACCGTAGTTAAATACGCCAGCACGCTGTCGGCGATCGGTCGGGCGTCACCGAGTCGCTCGCGCTGTTGGCTCTGGCGCGCAAAGGGGATGTTTTCGAGGATGTTCTGTTCGGTTTTCGCGCCGAATCCCGAGAGTTCCTGTATTTTTCCGGCCTCGGCGGCGGCTTCGAGTTCGTCGAGGTCCGTAACGTCGAGTTCGGTGTACAGCCTGCCGACGGTTTTCGGGCCAACGCCCTCGACGCTCGTCAGTGCGGCCATGTCGACGGGCATCGCCTCACGGAGCTCGTCCAACTCGGCGATACGACCGGTGTCGACGTACTCGACGACTTTCGAGGCGATGGCATCGCCCACCCGATCGATTTTCTCGACGGCCTCCTGGCCGGTCATCGCCAACTGGTCGATCGGTTCGGGGTGGTCGGCGATGTTTTCGGCCGCCCGCCGGTAGGCGTTTGGCTTGTACTCGACGCCGTCGGCTTCGAGCCGGTCAGCGAACTCGTACAGCAGGCGAGCGATTTCGTCGTTGTAGCTCATCTGTTGAGTTTTCGTTTGCTTTCCGACTATTTAGCTCCCAGTCGTGTCGGCTAACCAAACGTTGAATAGTTGACAGCGAGACAATTAGAGAGACCGCATGTGTCCGGCCAGCTCGAACCCACGAGACTGCCAGCGCTGTGGGAGTGCTGTCGACGCAGGGGCGAACTTCTGTCCGCAGTGTGGCGCGCCAGTCGACGAGTGGTCGTGTCCCAGCTGTGGCGAAGCCGTAGAAGCCAGCGACGAGTTCTGTTCGCACTGTGGACACGGGCAATTCGGGCCAATAACCGATAGGAGACGAGCCAAAACGAGCCGCGGCGAGACGCGCGAGGCGTTCCAACGACGGGTTCGAGACCACATCGAGGCGGGCTGGGAACGCAAAGCCGAACACGGCGGCCAGGTCACGCTCGTCGATCGCGACATCGGTTCGATTCCGGTCCACATCCTGCTGCTGCTTTTTACGGGCGGGGTCGGCAACATCATCTACGGCTGGTACCACTACGCGAAACTGGCCGAATACTGGTATCTCTCGATCGGTGACGGTCGACAGCCTCGCCCGCCCGGGCCGACGACACAGGCTGGCAGCACTACCCTCGAAGCCGAACAATCGACCGACAGTACGTCGTATATCGTCGGCGGTAGTACCGCGCTGGCTGGCTTGGGTTTACTCCTGGCGACCATCAGTGACGGTGGATCCCTTCTTTTCGGGAGTATCGGTCTCGTGTTTCTCGCCGGGGGCCTCGGGATTCTCCCGCCGGTCAACCGTCGGCTCGACCGCCGACACGCACTCACCTCGTTCGGGCGGCGTAAAACGGTCGACCACCGAATCGTTCACCCGACAGAGGGACACAGCGAGCCGTGTGTGGTCTGTGGGAAGCGCGGCCGCAGCGGGCTGCTCCGGCGTCGACGCGACGAAACGGTCGTTGCAGGGGTTCCACTGCTCACCCATGGGTTGGATCACAACTTCTACTGCGAGCGGTGTGCAACCGATGACCTCTTCGGCGGCGTTGTGGATCACGATGCTACACAAGAGGCCGAGCAGTCGACGGCCGAACTGAACAAGTAAACAACTGAGTGCCGAGACTACCGCCGGTTTCGTTTGTTCGAGTCCTCGTGGCCGAGCGCTTTTTTAAGGAACCTCGACCATCGCTTCTGGTCGGCCGCGTGACTGCGCTTGGCCTCGGCTTCGAGGTCGACCGGCCCCAACTGATCCAAGGCGTTGAGCGCCCGGTCGATGCCGATAATCGACTCGGCGATTTCCTCGCCCTCCTCGTAGCCCACCTCGTTGTTTTCGATTCGCTGGAGTCGCTCGACACGCTCGCGGCGGAGGTTTCGCTTGGCCTGGTCGACGCGCTCGCGCTCGCCCGGCGGGATCGCCTCTCGCCGTTTGATCTCGAACACAAAGGTCCGGAGATCCAACTGCTGGCCCTGAATCTCGATCGATTCGGGAATCTGTACGCCGACCGTTGAGCCATCCCGACCAACGCGTTCGAGCAGCTGTTTTCGTTGGTACTCCTGCACGGCCACCGGTAGGTTCGGCTTGTACTTCGGTGTGTCGACGGCGACTAACCGTCCGGTCAGTTTCAGGGTCTGTCATAGGAACCGTCGTGAATCACCCTGAAACTGAAGATTCTTAAGGCAATCAACAGTATCAGCATCCATGGGTCTGTTTGATCGGTTGCGCGGCGACGACGCACCTCGCGTCGCCTTTATTGGTATTGATGGCGTGCCGTTTACGCTTTTGTCGGAACACAAAGATCGGTTCCCGAACTTCGCCGCTCTCGCCAGCGAAGGGTCGGCAGGGGCCATCGACAGCATCGTCCCGCCGGAGTCGAGCGCCTGTTGGCCCGCGCTCACGACGGGCGTCAACCCCGGCGAAACCGGCGTCTACGGCTTTCAGGACCGGGAAATCGGCTCGTACGACACCTACGTGCCGATGGGCCAGGACGTCCAGGCAACCCGGATCTGGGACCGAGTGACCGAAGAGGGTCGCAACGCCAGCGTGTTCAACGTCCCCGTGACGTTCCCGCCACAACGAAACGTCCAGCGGATGGTCTCGGGCTTTCTGTCGCCCGGCGTCGACAAGGCCGCCTACCCCGACGAACTCCGCGAGACGCTCGAATCGGGTGGCTATCTGATCGATGTCAACGCCAAACTCGGTCACAAAGACGACAAATCCGAGTTCGTCGACCACGCCCACAAAACGATGGACAAACGGTACGAGGCGTTCGAACACTACCTCAAAGCTGACGACTGGGACCTGTTTTTCGGCGTCTTCATGACAACCGACCGGGTCAACCACTTCCTGTTCAAGGATTACGAGCACGACGGCCCGAACAAGGAGGCCTTCTTCGAGTTCTACGAGGCACTCGACGCCTACATCGGCCAGATCCGCGAGCTGCTGGCCGACGACGTGACGCTCGTGATCGCGTCGGATCACGGCTTTACCAGCCTCGATCACGAAGTCCACTGCAACACGTGGTTACAGAAGGAAGGCTGGCTCTCCTACGAGGGCGACGAACACAACGAACTCGGTGACATCGCCGACGACACCACCGCGTACTCGCTGATCCCCGGTCGGTTTTACATCAATCTCGAAGGCCGCGAGCCACGCGGAAGCGTCCCCCAAGACGAGTACGACGCGGTCCGCAACGAACTGAAAGCCGAGTTAGAGGCGCTCGAAGGCCCCGACGGCACACCAGTCTGCGAGCGCGTTGTCGAAAAGGAGGTCGCCTTCCGCGGCGATCACGCCGACATCGCGCCGGATCTGGTGGCGATTCCAAACCACGGCTTCGATCTCAAATCCGGCTTCAAAGGCCACGACGACGTGTTCGACATCGGCCCGCGCAACGGCATGCACAGCTTCGACAACGCGACACTACTGGTCGACGATCCCACAGTGAACATCGAGGACGCCGATCTGTTCGATATCGCACCGACGATTCTCGATCTGATGGAGATCGACTACGACCGCACCGAGTTCGACGGCGCGAGCCTCCTGAAATAATTAAAATAGGCCGTCGAGTTCGTCGTTCTGGAACAGTTTGTCGGCGTTATCTGGCGCTTTGTCGAGTTCGGCTACTTCTGAGGCGGCCTGCTCGGCGCGGGCGAGAAACCGGTCGACGCGTCCCGAGCGTTCGACCCCACCCAACAGCACCAGCGAGGCCAGTCGGCTGCTGTCGATCGGGAAGTCGCCGCCGCGGACCTGCATGCTCCCGGTTTCGGTCTCGACCCATTTGCGCGCCTTTTCGACACCCTTTCGTGAGATGCGTTCGGCCTGGCCAGCGATCACGAGCAACGCGGTGTCGGCGGTCGTCGCCCCCGGGAGGCTCAACCCTGTCAGCATGGCGTTTCGCGTCGTGCTCGTGATGACGTTGATGTTTTCGCCCGGATCCTCCGAGGCTGGCGTGCTAGCGTAGCCGAGCGTGGCGATACCACCTGCTCGGAGCGTGTTGATTATCTCGCTGGAGTCGACCACGCTTTCGGCGACGCCCTCTGTCGATTCGCCAGCAGCCAACAAGAGCCCCACGCGTCGAGCGATGTTCTTGTTAATCGCCGCATACCCGTCACTGAGGCTCTCGCCGGAGGCTTTCCAGGCGTCGTTGTCGATCACCAACAACGCGTCTGCCTCGCGGGCGAGCGTTTTGAGCGACCGCCCGGCGTTGACCTGATACAGCGCCCCTTCGTCGGAACCAGGGAGGACGCCGAGCGCGTAGACGGGAAGATCGTAGATTTTCGAGAGTCGACGGACCAACACGGGAGCGCCGCCTGAACCGGTTCCGCCACCGAGGCCAGCGACAACGAAGATCGCCTCGGTCTCGGCCGAAATCCGACCGCTGAGTTCACCCATGACCTCGTCGAGGTCCGACTCCATAATCTCCGCGCCGAGTTCGTTGTCGCCGCCGACACCCTGACCCTTGACTCGATCCTGACCGATCAGCATCGTTTCGAACGGAACCGATGTGAGATCGGTCGAGGCGCTGTTGATCGCCAGTGCGTCGCGAACCGCACCGAACCCCATCCGTTCGTCGAACGCGGCTAACGCCGTCGTGAGTTTTCCACCGGCCTGTCCGATACCAACGAGTACTGCTTTCATATCAGTAGATGAAAACGCGGACTGCATGAATGTTCCCCACACCGACCCCAATCGCCAAGCTGGAAGTGACAATCGTTTTGCTTTCGGCGTGAGAATGCCCGGTATGTTACACGAGGTCGCTGATCAGCTATCGGACCGCTCACCTGCAGCGCTCCGGGCCGGCTATATGGACGCAGTTCGATCGACGATCGAATCAGTTGGAACTGATCGTGTTGTCGACGAAAGCGGCGTCGACGCAACACGAATCACTGCGATCGCCGCGGGCGAAGAAGCCACACTCACCGTGAGCGAGGCTGCCGCAATACTCGCGGTTGGCGACGAAACGCCCGACGCCGAGGCCATCGTCTACGAACTCCGGGATCACCTGCTCATGGGAATGACGACCGCGGTGCTTGACGTCGACACCATCGCGGCGAACATCGAGACGGATCTGTCGGCCCAAGAGGTCCAGCAGGCGATTGAAGGTCGCACCGAAATGACCATAGCGCAGTTGGCGGCCATTCAGTCAGTAATCGACGACCGGGAGCCCTGAGATGGTCGACTCCCACCGCGTTGTCATTCTGGGGTGTGGCTACATCGGCGTTGAACTCGGTCGTCAACTCACCGAAACTGGCCACGAAGTGATCGGCGTCCGGCGCTCGGAGTCGGGCTGTGCGGCCATCGAGGACGCAGGGTTCAACCCCCACCAGGCCGATCTCACCGACCGTCAAGCGGTCGTGGCTCTCCCATCGGCCGACTGGCTCGTGTTCGCTGCCTCGTCCGGTGGGCGAGACGCTCAAGCGGCCCGTCAGATCTACGTCGACGCGCTCGATGGCGTTATCGAGCACTACGGCGAGCGAGCGTCGCCACCTGATCGACTCGTCTATACGTCGAGTACCGGCGTCTATGGCGACCACGACGGCCAGTGGGTCGACGAGTCGACGCCGCTCGAACCGACGACGGAGAAAACCCGGGTGCTCGTCGAAGCCGAACGGATCGCCCGAGAGCGGAGCGCTGAGTTCGGAATCGACGGCACTGTTGCCCGGTTCTCGGGACTGTATGGCCCAAATCGCTACCGACTCAAGCGGTATATCGAGGGGCCAGTCACCGAAGGGTATTTAAATATGGTCCACTGCGAGGACGCGGCAGGGGCGGTCGCCTTCCTGTTGACCGCCGACAGCGCGCGAGGCGAGGCGGTGTTGGTGACCGACAACGAGCCGGTGGATAAATGGACGTTCGCAGATTGGCTCGCGGCCGAATGTGGGCTTGATAGTCCACCAAAGCGGACGAAACAAGAGCGGCTTTCGGACGATGGGCTCTCGGAGGCGGCGCGGCGACGGATCCTGACAAGCAAACGGTGTTCGAACACGTACCTCCGCCAACTCGGATATGAACTGCGTTACCCGACGTTTCGAGAGGGCTACCGCGCGGCAGTCGACGCCTACCGAACCCCCGAGTCGGAGTAAGTGCATCCTACGGGCCTGGCGGACTGCTGCTACTATCGCATAAGAGACGGCTCTCCGTCTTGTGGTAGGCACAGGCTACGGGTCGACCATTCAACGCAGTTCATATTTGACCTTTCCTACCCGACGTAAACTCTGACAACCTTCTTATTGAATGATCCTGACTAAGAACATATGGAGCAGGTGGCCGTCGGCGGGATCTTCCCGGTACTCAACGATCTCGTTGAATCTCAAACCGAGCTGTTCGTTGCGATCGTTGCCATAGCGGGGGTGGTGGGAGCGGCCGCCATCATCTACCGGTGGCTCCGTCAGTCGAACGGCGAGCGGTTCAAGCAGCTCATCGCCGACCAGGAGGCGGTCACCATCCTCATGCATCCGAACCCCGATCCAGATGCGATGGCGTCGGCAACCGCCGTCGCGTCGCTTGCCGAACAACTCGACACCGAGGTGACGATACAGTATCCCGGACAGATCAGACACCAAGAAAACCGTGCGTTTCGGACGGTGCTCGACCTCGAACTGGACAACATCGACCACGTCACCGATCTCGCGGCCGAAGCGGTCGTGTTGGTCGACCACAATACACCGCGTGGCTTTACCGGAGCCGCAGGCATTCTCCCGCTCGCGGTCGTCGACCACCACCCCGGCGACGGAACTGGCGAGGTCTTTACCGACGTCCGAACTCATTACGGTGCCTGTTCGAGCATTATCGCCGAATACTTCGAGGACATTGGCGCGGTTCCGGTGCCAGCCGAACAACATGCGAGCGAAACCGGTTCGAAGTACGTCCTCCCGTCGGCGGCGGCAACCGGACTCCTCTATGGGATTCTCTCGGATACCAAGAACCTAACTGTCGGCGCTGGGACGGTCGACTTTCAGGCGGCGTCGTATCTGTATTCGGGCGTCGATCAGAACCAACTCGACCGGAT
The DNA here is from genome assembly GCF_056175805.1 of Halohasta sp. A2. NCBI lineage: Archaea > Methanobacteriati > Methanobacteriota > Halobacteria > Halobacteriales > Haloferacaceae > Halohasta > Halohasta sp. A2. The sequence goes on from NZ_JAQFWV010000038.1 coordinate 15,962, forward strand.
CGCCAACCCGGAGGTTGATGCCGAAGTCCTCGAAATCAAGGCTCGTGCGATCGCGGGTCGACGGATCAAAGGATCGTTTGCGGTCTGTGATGTGGGGCCGGTCTCGAACGCGGATGCGATTCCACAGGCCGCCGACGAGATCATCCGTCTCGAAGGTGTGACCGCAGTCGTCATTGCTGGCGAGAAGGACGGAACGGTACACCTCTCGGGACGTTCGAGAGACGACCGGGTCCACATGGGCCGGGTGCTCGAAAGCGTGACAGAGGGCATCTCGAACGCCAGCGCCGGAGGTCACGCGCGCATGGGCGGTGGCCAGATCGCCCCCCAGCCCCAGCTGTCGGACGGCGGCGAAACCGTCGGTGGCGAAGAAGTTCCCCGCGAGGCGCTGATCGACCGGCTGTTTTCGTCGATGTCGGGCGACATCTGAAAGACGCACGTTTATTCGGAGTCGTCGGTAACCGTGTGTATGGCAACCGCAGACGGAACGTGGGCCTACCGTGATCGGTTCGGCAAGAGCTTCGGCCGAACCTACTTCCGGCGGTTTCCACCCGGCGTCTGTTCGTCTATCGGTATCGGTACCTATCTCGGTGAGCCGACCGACGCGGTCGACGACGCCTACCGCGCGGCTATTTCGAACGCGCTCGAACACGGAATCAATCACGTCGACACGGCGGTGAACTACCGTTGCCAGCGTAGCGAGCGCGTCGTTGGCGAGGCCCTCCAGAAGACCGAGATCGATCGCGATCAGGTCGTGGTAGCGACCAAAGGGGGGTTCGTCCCCTTCGACGGCGACCGGCCCGCCGATCCCAGCCGGTACGTCAGCGAGCGCTTCGTCGAGACGGGGCTGGTCGATCCCGAGACGCTCGTGCAGGGAAGCCACTCGCTGGATCCTCGTTTTATCGACGCGATGGTCGACCGGTCGCTGTCGAATCTCCAGCTCGATACCATTGATTGTTATTATCTGCATACCCCTGAGACCCAGCTGATAGAGACCGATCGCGAGACGGTGTACGATCGGCTCCAAGCGGCGTTCGAGCTACTGGAGCGACGGCGAGCCGTCGGCGAAATCGGCGTCTACGGGTTGGCAACGTGGCAAGCGTTTCGCGTGCCACCGTCACATCCACGGTATCTCTCGCTACCCGCGGTGATTGATCGGGCACAGGCGGCCGCTGACTCGCTGGGCGTCGACAGCCACGGTCTAAGAGCGCTTCAGCTTCCGTTCAACGTCGAGATGGCCGACGCCTTTACTGTCACCGCACAGCCGACACCCGATGGTCCGGTCAGTGTGCTCGAATACGCCCACCGGTCGGAGCTGTCGGTCGTCACGAGTGCCTCAATCGGACAGGGCGAGCTGGCAGCGGGGCTCCCGCCGGCAGTGTCAGCAGAGTTAGCCGGCGATACGGCGGCCCAGCGAGCCGTCAATTTCGCCCGGAGCGCACCGGGAGTCACCTGCTCGGTCGTCGGAATGCGCGCTGTCGACCATGTCGCCGAGAACGTCGCTGCAGGGACGTTCGACCCGCTCGGAGCCACAGCGTTCGATTCCGTCTTCGAGTGACAGCTGTGTAAATCGCCACTCGATGGAGCCTGCAGTAGTCACTGTATACCCTCATTGATGGAGATTCTATCCGAATCGAGTCGCACAGCAATCATGCGAAACGTGAGATACTCCGGAATTGATGAAATAAACTACAGTAAACGAATTCAAAATTTCACAATTACTTTCGTAGGATACGCACTTACTGTATACAATACACATGCGCCAGCATTCCTTGCAATTTGGTTCTGTTGTTCAACGATGGCTCACTGACAAGTATAATAGATCGTTTTTTCTCCAGTCATGTTTAACATATATGCCAGAGCGAGTTACTAACCGGGTGTCGACACCGAGTCTCCTGACTAGCAACTGCAAGACCACCCAATGAACACTCGACGAACCATCATTTGTGCGGTGCTCGTGACGATGCTTCTCGCGCTGGCAGGCGTTGCGGCGGGCCAATCAGAGGTGTTCGTGCGTGGCGAACCCGACATTGAAGTGTACACCCCTGACAACACGATCGCTCCGGGCCAAGAGACCGAGTTTTCGCTCCAACTCGACAACCAAGGTGATCTCGACCGGGGCCAAGACACGAATCGCGAGCGCGTAACCACGGCGCGTAACGTGATCGTCGACGCTGAGATGGATGACGACGATGATCCAATAACCGTGACCAGCGAGGAACAGTCGGTCGGCTCTGTCTCGGAGAACGAACCCACAGACGTACCAATTCAGATCGAGGTTCCGGATGACGCCGAACCAGGCACCTATGACCTCGATGTCGATGTCGACTACCGATGGACAGCCCAAGCCAGTGAGAACCGCCGAGGTGGTGGCTCACCGACTGCACAAGAGCGATCCACCTCAAAAGACTACACCGTCGAAATCGAAGTCGACGACAACGCCAACTTCCGAGTCACCGACGTCGACAGCGACCTTCGCGTAGGCGAGGAGGGCGAAGTCAGCGGCGAGGTCGAAAACATCGGCGGCGAGGACGTCACCAACGCCGAGGTCGAGTTCCCCTCCGAAAGTACGAACCTCGAACCGCTCGAAACCAGCGTCGCCGTCGGCGACATTGAGGCAGGCGAGTCGGTGCCGTTCACCATCCCGATCGACGTCGGCAGTGAGGCCGAGCCAGTGCCTAAACTGTTCGATCTGCCGGTCGAGTACCGCGACGAAAACGGCATCGCCGCCAATGACACCGACCCGCAGTTCCGCGCCGACATCGCCGACGAGCGCGACGAGTTCGAACTCGACGTCGTCGACCGTTCGATCACCGCGGGCGACAGCATCGAGTTCGAGGTCAACGTCACCAACAACCGCGACGAGACGCTGACCGACATCGAGCCCAAACTGTTCACCGACTCGCCGTTCGACAGCAGCGACGACGAGGGGTTCATTGAGGAACTCGAACCCGGCGAGTCCGAGACGGTCACCTTCGAACTCAGCGCCGAAAGCGGCGCGACGCCCAAAACCAGCCCCGTCACCCTCGACTTCCGCTACGACGACGCTGATGGCGACAGCCGAATCTCGGATAGCTACCGCGTGGCTATCGACGTTCTCGAAGCCGAAGAAGAGGGGCCGTTGAGCTCGTTTGGACCGATCGTGACCGTGATCGTCTCGCTGTTGGCGGTCGGTGGTGGCTACGTCTGGTACCGAGGCCGATAGATGTCGGAGCCGGGCCTCGATATTGATCCCGCCATCGAGCGCGTCAATCGCCTCGTCTTAGAGCGACCGCTGGCGATTATCGTGGGCTTTCTGCTCATCACGGCGGTGTTGGCGGGCGGCCTGGCGCTGATCACGACCGAGACCGACTCAGAGGACTCGTTTACCTCGGATACGCCCGAACAGGAGGCGCTGGATGCGGTCGAAGACGAGTTCGAAAGCCCCTTCGACGATAGCGGCGAATCGACACAGCTCATCCAGACCAGCGATAACGTTCTCTCTCAGACCGAGCTCGAACGGAGCCTGCTCGTCGCCGAGACCGTTGAGCGCCGCGGCGACCTTCGGGTCGACTCCACATCTGGCCCCGCGTCGACGATCGCCCAAACGCTCGATCCCGAGGCCGAAACGCCCGCCGAACAGCGCCAAGCCGTCGAGCGGGCGACCCCGACCGAGATCCGCGAAGCGATCCGCGAGAACGCCGAAAACCCCGGCTTTGAGGCGGGGCTCTCGGAGGATTTCAACGAGGAGTCAGCAACTGCAACCGCTTCGATCACCGCAGTGCAACACGAGTTTCCCAGCGGCGAGGACACTGACGACGAACTGCGGGACGTCCAGGTAGGGATGCAGCCGGTCGCCGAGGACGCGGGCGGTGACGTTCGCGTGTTCGGCTCGGGCATTATCACCGCCGAAAACGAGACCATCATCGGCGACTCGCTGGCAATCGTCGTTCCGGTCGTGCTCGGGCTGATTCTCCTGTTTTTGATCATCGCCTACCGCGATCCGTTCGACCTCGTGTTGGGGCTGGCCGCACTCGTGATGACACTCGTCTGGACCTTTGGCTTCGTCGGCTACGTCGGGATCCCGTTCGACCAGAACATGATCTCTGTGCCCGTTCTTTTGGCGGCGGTGAGCATCGACTTCGGCATTCACATCATCAATCGCTACCGCGAAGAACGTGCTAAGGGGTATAACGCGGTCGACTCGATGGCGACGGCCAACGAACAGCTGATCGTCGCGTTCGGCATCGTCACGATGACGACGATCGTCGGCTTTATGTCGAATCTCACGAGTTCGCTGGGGCCGATCCAGAACTTCGGGATCGTCGCCGCAATGGGCATCGTCTTCACGTTCTTTATTTTCAGCGTGTTTCTGCCAGCCGCAAAACTGTTCGCTGACCAACAGCGCGAACGTCTGAACCTACCCGCCTTCGGAACCAAACCGCTGGCGACCGAGGAGTCGGCGCTCGGTCGGCTACTCGCACTCCCGGCGAAACTCTCCTACAGAGCACCACTCGCGTTCGTCCTCGTCTTCTTACTCGTGAGCGCGGGCGCAGCCGACTACGGTCAGGAGGTCGACCGGAGCTTCGATACCGATGACTTCCAGCCACCAGAAGAGCTCCCTGGGTATATTGAGGTACTACCCGAGCCCTTTGCTCCCGGCGAGTACACCGTCACTGAGAACATTAATTATCTTGACGACAACTTCGAGACCGACCAGCAACAGGGCGCGACCATTTACATCGAGGGACCCTTCGAAGAGGAGCACTCGCTCGAATCGCTTGATAGGGCACTCGAAGACCCGCCCGACAGCTACGTCTCCGAAGATCGCGATGCCGAAGCCGAAAGCATTCTGTCGGTGATCGACGACCAGGCAGACAGTGACGAGGAGTTCGCCGACCTCGTCGACCGAAACGACCGTGACGGAAACGGCGTTCCCGATCGGAATCTCAACCAAATCTACGACGAGTTGTTCGCCTCCGAGTCGGGCGACCGCGCCGAGGAGTATCTCACCGACGACCGCCGGGCCACTCAGGTCGAGTTCGATGTGGAATCGGATGCCTCCCAATCGACGGTAACCGAAGATACCCGCGAGTACAGCGACGACTTCCGGTTTTCGGCGACCGCGACCGGCGGCATCGTCGTCTTCGATGCGGTCTCGGACATCATCTTCGAGTCGGCACTCCAGAGCCTCGCGATTGCACTGGTGCTGACAGCCATCTTCCTTATTTTCGTCTACTGGCTCCTGGAGCGCGAGCCCCTGCTCGGACTCGTGAACCTGTTTCCCATCGTCGTCTCGATCACGCTGCTGATCGCCTCGATGCGCGCGCTCGGTCTCTCACTGAACGCGCTGACCGCGACGATCCTGTCGATTACGATCGGCATCGGCATCGACTTCTCGGTTCATACCACTCACCGGTTCATCGACGAGTATCGGGTCGACGGCGACGCCTACCGGAGTCTGGTCGTCTGTCTGTACGGCACCGGCGGCGCGCTCACGGGAGCGATGTTGACGACATCGATCGGAACCGGGGCGCTACTGCTGGCGATCACGCCGATCTTGGGCCAGTTCGGCCTGCTGATGGCGCTCAGCGTTTTCCTGTCGTATCTCGCCGCCATCGTCGCGCTGCCGCCGGCGGTCTACGTCTGGGCGTGGTACAAATCCGACAATGCGTCGATCAGACAACTGCTCTGGATGTCCCCACCGTCGTCGACCGGCCGCGAGGACTACTAATCGGCGAGAATCCTACTGAATGTCCTCGGCGGCCGCCCGCAGCGCATCGATGCGCTCGCTGCGTCCGGCCCCCGCGAGAACGACCAGCGCGAGAATCTCGTCGACATCGGGCGTCGGAATATCTCCGCCCCGAATTTCGACACTGCCGGTCTCTTGGGCCAGCCACGACCGCGCGTCGGCGATCGCTCGGCGATTCAGCCACTCGGGCGGGCCGCCGGTCACCAACAGCCCGCGCTGGACGGAGTCTCGATCGACCTCGACGGTGAGTTTGCCCCGGACGGCCCGGCGAACGGTCGTCTCGATGGCTTTGAAGATGGCCGTCTCGTCGACCTCGCCCGTTGTTTTCAGCAGCCCCAGGCCGAACCGCGATTCGGTCGGCCGCTCGATCGCTTGGGTGGCATACCCAAGCGAGACGATGCCGCCTGCAGCGAGCGTGTTGCTTATTTCGGAGGCGTCGACCACGCTTTCGGCGACAAACCCATCAGAGTCAGCCTCGCCAGCACTGAACAGCGTGAGCACGCGCGTTGCGAGCAGTTCGTTGAGCCGATCTTGGACTGCGGGCTCAGTATCGTCCTCGGCGGATTTGGTCCACAGCGCGTTGTCGAAACAGACCAGCGCGTCGGTGGCCTCACAGCTCTCGTCGACTGCACGTCCGGCGTTGATCGCCAGCTGTCGCTCGGCGTCGGCCTCAGCGTCGGCCTCGGCCGCCGGGAGCACGCCGAGTCCGTACACTGGAACCTCGTAGACCTCCCGGAGGTCGGCCGAAAGTTTCGGCAGCAGCGTCGCTCCGCTTGCCCCGCCGAGGCCGGCGCATAGCAGAATGCCGTCGGCCTGTGAGGTGAGTTGGTCGTCGACGGCGCGAAACAGCTCGGTCAGCTCGTCGTCGGCCGCTTGCGCTCCCCGACGGCGATTGGCATCGACGCCACGGCCGGAGGCCTCGAGCGCACCGTACAGGTGGCGCTGGTTGGTCGGAATCTCGTCGAGACTCCCCAGCGATCGTCGATTCGTGTCGAGCGCCGCGGAGTCGACAACGCATGATCGCGAGCCGTGGGCGTCGGCCGCGACGAGCGCGTCGGCGATCCGCCCTCCAGCCCCGCCGAGCCCGCAGACGAACAGTTGCATGGGCGTTGCTGGACGGCGATTTGATATAAAGAATGTGCTGTCTGGACGACTTTGTGTCGACTCAGAACGGGAACAACGAGTCGGCCTCGGGGTCGCGCTCAATGAGTTCGATCTCGTGGCCGTCCTGGTCTTTCGTGAAGGCGTACATATTGTCGCACTCTTCGGGTGAGCGGTAGTCCGCTGCTTCGCGGAGCATCAGCTGGTCCCAGTCGTCGGCGAGGTCGTCGACGCGCACACAGAGGTGACCCCAGGCGTCACCCATCGTGTACTCGCGGCCGTCGTAGTTGTAGGTGAGTTCGAGCTTCATCGCCTCCTGTGGGGCGTCTTCGGGGGCCATGAAGTAGTTCGCAAAGGAGCTGGCCTCCCAGCGCGAGCGGGGCTCGACGTACTCGAACTTCCGGGTCCAAAAGCCGAGCGCCTCGTCGGCGTCCTCGACGCGGATCATCGTGTGATCCAGCGACCAGTCGGCACCGAAGTCGCGCTGGACGATCTCGACCTCGTGGCCGTCGGGATCTTTGACGAACGCATAGCGGCCGCCACAGGATTCGGGATCCCGATAGTCGTCGACGCCTTCGTCCATGAGTTGCTGGTAGTAGGTTTCGAGTTCACCCTCAGGAACCCGAACGGCGATGTGGCCCCACGCGTCGCCCACTTCGTCGACCTCCTCGCCGTGGTTCGAGGTGAGCTCCAACATCGCGTCGTCGTGCATCTCTTCGGGCCCGAGATAGACGATGGTGAAGCCGTCGCCCTCGTAGCGGTCTTTCTCCTCGTAGCCGAGATGGGTCTGATACCAGTCGACCGACTCATCGAGGTCGTCGACTCGCATCATTACGTGGTCAAGGATTCCAGTCATGTGGTATGAGTATTGGCCGCCGGGTCGAAAAGAATACCGAACACCAAACAAACCTATTCGATTATTGACTCGAATGGTGCTACAGTAGTATATAAGTAGCCGGTGGCTACGCTGGCGGTCGACCCCGTGACTCGCGCAACCTGGGCCAGTAGAACCACCAGACGACAACTCCGGTCGACACAGCGCCGAGCGGGACCGACGTCGAGACGCCACGACCGACCAATCCCTGCCAGACAAACAGCGAACCGATCGCCGACAAAACGAGCAGGCCCGCAGTCAGCCGTGGGTCCTCGCGGTTGGCGATGACACCACCGGCCGCACTCAACACCGCCCCAACATAAAAGCCAAGACTGATTGGCCACACCTGCAGCGACCACGGTAAGCTGTCGACGCCTCCTGTTGAACCGAGATATTCGAGCAGTGTGACGGCGTTCCAGGGGTTCGTGTTAACCAACCCCCACGGCATCATCGCCGAGGGCGACCCTCCGAACGGAGAGACGACCACCCACGGAACGACGACGAGACTGCAGACCACACCCAATGCGAGCGGAGTCGACACACGCGCCATCTCAGCGGCTCGTGATGATCCGCAGTACGTCCTCGTCGGCCAGTTCGTGGTCTTTGCCGACCTGCTGGTCGGGGTGTTTCGCACTCTGGCCGCTTACTCGGGCGAAGCGGAACCGCTCTTGAAACTCGCCGCCGAGTTTGTTGAGGGCATCTCCGACGGTCGCGCCCTCTTTGACCATCAACGGCTCGTCGTAGTCGACGCCCCGGCCGGGCTTGTCCATGTACACGCGCACGAGACCGAGCGTGTCATAAATGCGTTCTTTGAGCGCCTCAAGCCCCCGTTCCTTCTCGGCGCTGATGAACGTCGCCGCCTCGGGGTCGATGTCGTGGTCGCGGAGCTGGTCGTAAACGGTCGGCAGGTAGTCCTCGTCGATCAGATCGGCCTTGTTGACCGCGACGATCGAAGGGATGTAGATCCGGTTGTCCATCATGCCGTCGATGAGTTCGTCGATCGAGGGATCACCGCGCACAGTGACTTCGGCGTTGACGTAGCCGTTCTCGCGGAGCACGTCCGCGATCGTCCGCTCGTCGAGGCTCACGCTGTCGCTTTTGTTCACCTGGATCCCGTTTTTGTGTCGCTTGCGGATATGGATGCTCGGCGGATCGGTGTCGAGGCGGATCTTGTTGTTGTACAGCTCTTGGCGGAGGCGTTCGTACTGGTCGATCTCGAACACCGATAACATGAACACCGCGAGATCGGCGGTACGGACGACCGACAGCACCTCTTGGCCGCCACCGCGGCCGTCGGCTGCGCCTTCGATGAGCCCCGGCACATCAAGAATCTGGATGTTCGCGCCGCGATATTTGAGCATCCCGGGGTTCACGTCGAGGGTCGTAAACTCGTAGGAGCCGGTTTCGCTGTCGGCGTTGGTGAGGGCGTTGATCAGCGTCGACTTGCCGACGCTCGGGAAGCCCACCAGTGCCACGGTGGCGTCGCCGTGTTTCTCGACGGCGTACCCCTGGCCACCGCCCGCGGAGGACTGGTTTTCGAGTTTCTCCTTTTTTTCCGCGAGTTTCGCCTTCAGTCGACCGATGTGGGCCTCGGTCGACTTGTTGTATGGTGTTCCGGCGATCTCCTCGCGGATCGATTCGATCTCCTCCTCCAATCCCATTACCGGCCAGTGGGCCGCCGCCGTCGAAAAAGCTGTTCATTCACCCGGTTTTGTCTGCCACGCGAGATGTCGACACGGCACACTCACGCCTACTTTCCGGCTGAAAGCATATTTCGACACGATTATACATCATCTTACTAACTGATGAGTCGACGACATGCCGAACCCTTCGCGGCTCCGCGATAGCACACAGATCGAACTACCCTCTCAGACGTTCGAACAGCTCCGCGATCAGGTCGAATCCGAGTATATGGTGACGGTGTTCCAACCCGACCCGACGCAGTACCGAATAATCGGAAGTCCGGTCGAGATCAAGGCGGTCTCGTCGTTTTTGAGTCGACAGGGCGTCGCGCTTCGGTGACAGTCAGGCTCGGCCCAGCGTTTCGAAGCGTTTCTTAGGCTCGCTCTCGTGTAGCCGGTATGGAAGAGACACCGGGGCTCAGCGAGCAGTACCGGAAGGCGAGTCCGTGGCCGTTGTTTATCGCACTCGGCGTGCCGATCTCGGAGATCGGACTGGTGTTCGACGTGTTTCCGGTCGCCGTCGGTGGGCTCTTGTTGTTCTGTGGCTGTATCGCCGGCATGCTCCAGGAGGCGGGCTACGTCGAACTGCCGTGGACCCCACTGGGCGTGATGGCCGTGCTCCTGTTCGTCTTCGGCGCAGGCACCCTCTATGCGAGCCCACTGGTTGCCGTCGACTTGACATTGCGTGCGTACGCACTGTTTGCGACGGGCGGGATTCTAGTTGCGGCCGTCGTCGCCGGGACGTTCCTGGTCCCGAAACGACAGTCGACGTAGTAGACGGGAATCAAGCGAGTAGAGAGCCTTGCTACATGGTGCGCAAGGCGTTGTCGAGCGAGAAAACCAGTAACCTATTTGGGCGACCTCTGCAACCATACCGTATGGAAACCAAGATCTTCGATAAGGAGACGATGCTTGACCTGTTGGTCAACTTCATTCCGCTCGGCATTATCCTCTTTTTCATTGGGACGTTCGCCTTCGTTGATCCGTGGGGGTTCGACATCATGAACTCTGGAATCATGTTCGTGATCATGGGTGCGATGTTCCTCGCCCTAGCCGTGTTGACCTATGTTTCGGCGAAAGCGATCGCTGGCGATGAAAAGCGTGCGACGGTGTACGCCCAAGGACAGGCCGGACTTGACGGCGCACGGCCCATCCACGAACTCGAACAAGAGGCTGACAACGATGGCCCCATTGAGGGTGCCGACGACGAAAGCGAACCGGAAGTCGACGAAAGTAAAGCAGAAACAGCCAACGACGAGCAAACCGAGTCGACGGCGGCCGACGAAGATGCGGTTGACACCGAGTCAGAAGCCAACACCGACGAGTCGGAAACACGCGCCGAGAAGTAACGCCAGCGCGTCGAAACGAGCCGGTTGACAACGGCCCAGATTCCCCTACATCGAACGCAGGGACGCCGGTCACCCGAATCTTTCTTTACCCTGCACTACTGACCAACACCTATGGATGTTAGTGCGCAAATCGTTCTGACGATTCTGATGGGGGTGTTTCTCGTCGCCGTCGCCACGTGGATCACACGGGTCGAAAACTGGCGAACGTATAGCCCAGTCGGTGGCGGCTCGTTCATCGACAAATCGGGATACGTCGAACAGGAGAAACCCGCTGGAATAATTCGCTGGCTAACGACGGTCGACCACAAGGATATCGGCATCCTGTACGGTCTGTACGGCGTCGTCGCGTTCGTCGTCGGCGGACTGATGGTGTTGTTGATGCGAATCGATCTCGTGACGACCGAATCGCTGCTCGGAACGTCGACGTACAACGCGTTGCTGACGAGCCACGGGATTACGATGCTGTTCCTGTTCGGGACGCCAATTATCGCGGCCTTCTCGAACTACCTACTGCCGCTGATTATCGGGGCAGACGATATGGCGTTCCCCCGAATCAACGCCATCGCCTTCTGGCTGCTGCCACCGGCGGCACTGCTGATCTGGGGCGGCTTTTTCGCCCAGCCACTCGGCCTGTTCGATCCGGCACAGACCGCCTGGACGATGTACACGCCACTGTCGCTCGGTGAGGCCGGCGGAAGCAACGACGCGGTCGGCGGCGCTGGTGTCGACCTCATGCTGCTGGGACTCCACCTCTCTGGGGTCGCCGCAACGATGGGGGCAATCAACTTCATTGCGACCATTTTCACTCAGCGTGGCGAGAAGGTGACGTGGGCGAACCTCGACATCTTCTCGTGGACGATTCTCACCCAGTCAGGACTCATCCTCTTTGCGTTCCCGCTGCTCGGTAGCGCGCTCATCATGCTACTGGCTGACAGAAATCTCGGCACCTCGTTTTTCCTCGCCGAGGGCGGCAACATGCTGTGGCAACACCTGTTTTGGTTCTTTGGCCACCCTGAAGTCTACATTCTCGTCCTTCCGATGATGGGAATCGTCAGCTACGTCCTGCCGCGGTTCGCGGGTCGACAGCTGTTCGGCTTCAAGTTCGTCGTCTACTCGACGCTCGCGATCGGTGTGCTCTCGTTCGGTGTCTGGGCCCACCACATGTTCGCGACGGGCATGGACCCACGACTCCGCTCGTCGTTCATGGCGGTCTCGATGGCGATCGCGATCCCCTCGGCAGTTAAGACCTTCAACTGGATCACGACGCTTTGGAACGGCCGAATCCGTCTGACAACGCCGATGCTCTTCTGTATCGGCTTCGTCTCGAACTTCATTATTGGCGGCGTCACCGGCGTCTTCCTCGCGTCGATCCCGGTCGACCTCGTGCTCCACGACACCTACTACGTGGTGGGCCACTTCCACTACATCGTGATGGGTGCGATTGCATTTGCGGGCTTCGCGGGCATCTACTACTGGTTCCCGCTGGTGACCGGCCGGCGCTACCAGGCCAGCCTCGGAAAGGCCCACTTCTGGCTGACAATGGTCGGCACGAACGTGACGTTCTTCGCGATGATCCTCTTGGGGTACGGCGGCATGCCCCGGCGCTATGCGACCTACCTGCCGGAGTTCGCCACGCTCCACCAGGTCGCAACCGTCGGTGCGCTGATCCTGTTCGTCGGCCAGCTCATCTGGTTTTGGAACATGGTCTCGTCGTGGTTCGAGGGCAAACGCGTCGAAAGCGGCGATCCGTGGGCCCTTGAAGACGACGGCGTCAACACTGTCGAATGGCAGTGGTTCGACCGGAAACTCCAGACCTCGCTGGCGACCGACGGCGGCGAAGAAGACGACGCCGACGTCGTAACCGACGGTGGCGAGCCAGTTGACGAACAGACAATCGATGAACAAACCGTCGACGAGTAGATAGTCGACGAAACTGACGCCTAACAACTCGCTTTCGGCCTCCGTTACAGTCTGTTTTTCGTAGCAAACAACTCACCCAGAGAACCGGCTGGCTCTCTCAGCCGTGAAGCCGAAAAGCAAAGAAAAACCGATACTATTTTGTCATAAATGGCGGTTGTAGTCATATGGTTGTCATTCAATCGCTTAGCACTGCGTGGAACGCTGTAACCCGTAATCCAGTCGTGTTTCTCGTTGTCGCGGCGTACGGACTGTTACAGATCCCCGGTACTATCGCACAGTCGATCGATCCACTCGTCGGGAGCATGGTCTCGTTCGGCATGTCGGGCGTGTTTCTACTCCTGACACCGTTTTTCTTCGGTGGAATAATGCCGATGGCCAACGAATCGATCGATGGTCTAGTGATTAACGCAACTTCTGAATGAATCCACTGAGGTGATTCTCAATCCATGATCCTGCGAAACTCAACTGGTCAGTCAATGTTGTGAAGATCTCATCGAGGAGGGCGCGGTACTCGGCCGCGCCCTCCACGATTAGGGGAGATGATTCCCATTTGAGACTCTTCCAGACTGGTTCAATTGGGTTGAGATGCGGCGAACCAACTGGAAGAAAGACGAGATCGATCCCGAGTTCATGGGAACGTTTTCGCGTGTACGCACAGATGTGTGAAGAGAAGTTGTCCAAGACGATCAGAATCCGCTCGCCCGGATTCTGCTCGCGTATCTCCTCGAAACACGCGCAAATCCGTTCTTTCTCTTGATTTAGTGGAAACTGGAGGACACTCTCACCGTTGAGAGCATAGAACCCGGCCGCTGGT
>NZ_JAQFWV010000039.1:0-29070 GCF_056175805.1 Halohasta sp. A2
GGATAAAATTAAACGTCACGAGTAAATCCTTACGCAGTATAGTGTTTTCAGCTAGATAAATTTGCCGTGATGAACGCTCAAGAGCTACAGAATCTGACGTTTCTGTCGGTGTTTCTTGGACAGGCTGTGGTACGCAATTGATAGCGTCGACGATGCCATTGATGCGACCCGCTCGTTTTTATCCTCCATCGGACCGGTCGGATGGCTCAAGCTCGCACTGGTTTCGCTCTTCGTCAGTGTGGGCAGTGGAGGCGTCTCATCGCTCACCAACCTGATGAACATTCCAGCGGAGCTCCCAGACGACGGCCCACGACCTGAGCCCGGGGCCGAACTCTTTTCGGACCTTTCGGTGACAGATCCGATGGTAATCGCGTCTATCGTGGGTCTCTTGCTTGTGGTGTTGCTTTTGGGACTCCTTTCGGAAACTCTGCGGCTCGTCGTGTATGACGTCCTTCGAACCCAACAGGTTCGACTCGGTGGGCCAGCGCGTCGACGACTCGGGCAGGCCAGCCGACTGTTCATTTTTAAATTTATTCTTGGCATCGTCTTTGTCGTCCCGCTCGTTCTCATCATTTTGGCAGTGATGGTTGTGGCGAGCGAGCTGTTGAGCGGTACAGCGCTGGTCATCGGAACGCTGGCCGCCGCGGTGTTCAGCGTGGTGTGGCTTTTCGCGTATTTCAGTACGATGCGAGCGACAACCGAGTTCGTCGCTCCGACGATGGTGTCGACTGACTCCGGCGTGGTGGCTGGCTGGCGGCGATTCTGGCCGGTTCTCCGATCGAATCTCGCACAGTTTGCCGTCTACGTTGTCGTCCACTTCCTGTTGCTGCTGGCGATCTCGATCGGTCAGTCGATTCTCGCGTTGGTCGTGTTCGGCATCGTTGGCACGATTGGCGCGCTCGTCGGTCTGGTCGTCGCCAGCGTCGGGTTCGGTGGGGTCGGCGCTGCACTGGGATCGACGTTCGGGCTCGTCGCTGTCGGTTTGGTAACGCTGATAACGCTGCTCGTAGCACTCGTTTTGTACCTCCCTATCAAAGTCATCGTACTGACCTACGTCATGAGCTACGAACTCTCGATGTTGGGGACTGCCGACGAGGAACTGCGAATGCTACCGTCGGATACCACCAACGGTACCGATACCGAGACGTCGACGGCCGTCTAAAAGCGACTTCTGGCTACGGTTTTGTACGAATAGTCGATACATACGAGATCTACACAGTCGATGCATACATAGCTTTTTCAGCCGGCCACGGAATCGCTTGGTATGGGACTTGATGATGACGCACGGGAGTACCACCGACGCGAGCCCCCGGGCAAAATCGAAATCGCAACCACGAAACCGACCAACACACAGCGAGACCTGAGTCTGGCCTACTCGCCAGGTGTGGCTGCGCCGTGTCTGGATATCGCCGATGAGCCGGACCAGGCCTACAACTACACGGCCAAGGCGAACCTCGTCGGTGTCGTTTCGAACGGTTCGGCGGTGCTCGGACTCGGTGACATCGGCCCGCAGGCGTCCAAACCAGTTATGGAAGGAAAGGGCGTACTCTTCAAACGGTTTGCGGACATCGACGTCTTCGATATCGAACTGGCTCTCGACGACCCCGACGCACTGATCGAGACAGTCGCCGCCATGGAGCCGACGTTCGGTGGCATCAACCTCGAAGACATCAAAGCACCAGAATGCTTCGAGATCGAGCGACGCCTCGGCGACCGAATAGATATACCCGTGTTCCACGACGACCAGCACGGGACGGCGATTATCTCCGGGGCTGCCCTGCTCAACGCGGTCGACATAACGGATAAATCGCTTGCCGATCTCGATATCGTCTTTTCCGGAGCAGGTGCGTCGGCGATCGCCACCGCCGAGTTCTACGTCTCGCTCGGTGCCGATCGCTCCAACATCACGATGTGTGATTCCACAGGGATCATCACCGCCGACAGGGCTGATGAACTCAACACGTACAAACGGCAGTTCGCTCGCGACGTCGAGGCGGGAAGCCTTTCGGACGCGCTCGAGGGCGCAGACGTGTTCGTCGGCCTCTCGGTCGGGGGGATCGTTTCGCAGGAGATGGTTCGGTCGATGGCCGACAATCCGATCATCTTCGCGATGGCCAACCCCGACCCCGAGATCAGCTACGAGGACGCCAAAGCCGCCCGCGATGACGACGTGATCGTTGCGACCGGCCGCTCGGACTACCCGAACATGGTCAACAACGTCCTCGGCTTTCCGTTCATTTTCCGTGGCGCGCTCGACGTGCGGGCGACCGACATCAACGAGGAGATGAAGCGCGCGGCGGCGATGGCGCTGGCCGATCTGGCCAAACAGGACGTTCCCGACGCCGTCGTCAAAGCCTACGGCGACCAGCCGCTGCAGTTCGGCCCCGACTACGTGATTCCGAAGCCGCTCGATCCGCGCGTGCTGTTCGAGGTCGCACCCGCAGTCGCCGAAGCGGCGGTCGACACCGGTGTCGCTCGAACCGAGGTCGACCCCGAGCGCTACGCCGAGACGCTGGAAGCCCGACTCGGTAAATCCCGTGAAATGATGCGTGTCGTGCTCAACAAGGCCAAAAGCGATCCCAAGCGGGTCGCGCTCGCAGAAGGGACCGACGAGAAGATGATCCGGGCGGCCTATCAGCTCGAAGAGGAAGGCATCGCCGAGCCGGTCCTGTTGGGCGACCACGAGGAGATCAGCCGTATCGCCGCCCGGCTCGGGCTCTCGTTCGATCCAGAGGTCGTCGACCCCGACGAGCGACGCCTCGACGTGTACGCCGACCGGCTCTACGAGCTTCGACGCCGAAAGGGAATCACCCGCGGGGAAGCCGCCGAACTCATCGCACGAGATACGAACTATCTGGGGAGCGTGATGGTCGAGATGGGAGACGCCGACGCGATGTTGACCGGGTTGACTCACCACTATCCCTCGGCGCTGCGTCCACCGCTACAGGTGATCGGGACCGCCGAAGACGCCGACTACGCTGCCGGAGTCTATCTATTGACGTTCAAAAACCAGGTCGTCTTCTGTGCGGATACGACCGTCAATCAGAACCCTAATTCGGAAATCCTCGCCGAAATCACCAAACACACTGCCGAGTTGGCCCGCCGATTCAACGTCGAGCCACGTGCCGCGATGCTGTCGTACTCCAACTTCGGCAGTGTCAGAAACGAGTCGACGGCGGTCATTCGAGAGGCTGTTTCGGAACTTCACGCCGACTCGACAGTCGACTTCCTCGTAGACGGCGAGATGCAGGCCGATACCGCCGTCGTCGAGGAGATTCTTGAGGGGACCTACGGCTTTTCGTCGCTCGACGGCCCCGCAAATGTCCTGATATTCCCGAACTTAGAATCCGGGAACATCGGCTACAAACTGCTCCAGCGACTCGGGGGTGCCGAAGCCATCGGGCCCATGCTGGTCGGAATGGACAAACCGGTTCACGTGATCCAGCGTGGCGACGAGGTCAAAGACATCGTCAATCTCGCTGGCGTGGCCGTTGTCGACGCACAGGACAGCTAACTCTCCGATTACGAAGCTACTGCATATATTTATGCATTAGTTGAACAGTATCTTCCACATGGTAACGCAGGGATCCGGACACACAGATCCCACCCGGATCACGTCGGGAGAGTATTCAGGGGCGTTGGAGATTGGATTAAAAGACAACACCCATCTCTACTGGCACGTTCCGAACAATCTGATCGTCGAAACGACCGACCCCGAATCGGTACACAACATCGAAGTCGCGTGTCGACTGTCGGCTGAAACCATTGGCAAGTATATCCACCGCACCGAGCGCAACGGCAGCGTCTGGTCGCTCACCGAACTGGGTGAGTTCCTTCGAAACGTTGCCGCGTTCGGAGAGGTTCGCATTCTCACCCTTCGCCAGGAGGAGGCGTACGCACTCTGTCGGATCGCGGATCTCGATACGGCAACCGCTGCTGGGCTACTCGGCATCTCCGAGCGTCTCCTTTCGGACCACCTGTCGACCGCCCAAAAGAAGATCACGTGTGCGTTCAATCTCGTCGAAGCCGTCAACAAACACTGACCGTACTCGGCCAGCATCTCTCAGCGCTGTCTCCCGAAGTAAGTGTGTCCTATTTTGAAGTAGGAGGTTCCTACGATGGTGAAACACACGAATCGTCCACCCTGGTCGAGGCCTCTGCAGTCGACTGGGAGCAGGTATTCGGTCTGCAGAGTCGGTTATTCGAAATCAGCGGCCTCAGCTGCGACAACCGTCCCAATCATCGACCACTCATCGTCGTCGGGACCCTTTCGGCCGACCAGAATCGACTCGTAATCCTCGCTTGATACCAATCTGTACGCCGCATCGTCACCATCTCGGCTTCCTTCAGCCTGGAACTCCTGTTGAAAGAACTCCGTCCACGATAGCCGAAACACACCCTCAGTTCCATCATCGAGCGTGAGTCGAATCGGGTTCGGCGTCACGTTGTGTATCCGTTTTGCAATCGGGTTGAGATCCGCCATACGAGATTGTTTGTGTCGACTCGAATAAACGCTCCCGATTCGGTGGTGTAGCCTCCAGTACTCACTGGCTACCGTCGTACACCCCTCATGTCGGCGTATCAGTGTGACCAGCAAGCGCGATGAGGGAGACAGTATTCCGGTCCTACTATCGCTGCAACAGTCACAAGCTCACCAAACGCTCTCCGGGGTATTTGTTGCTGGCCACAAGTTTCATACGCGGTGGTCCCACTGATGTCGCTCCCGCCTTCGCTTGCCCGCCTCACTCGCTTGGTGCAACGGTTCCCCGTGTCGACTGCGTTGCGGTCTTCGGCTCGCGGTATTGCCTTCTGGACAGCAGTCGCCCTTCCGTTTAGCTATCTGCCACTGTTTACGCTCGACGTTGTTCGACTCTCACTGGAGACGTTTGTCCTCCTCTTGGTGATCAATATCATCGCACTGGTCGTCGGCCATCCACACCATCGATAAGCTGTGCGTTGGGTTGCTGAGTGGTTGGCCACTACCCGCTGTTTCAATGGGGTTAGGTTCGTTCGGAATAGAGGATCAGCAATGACAGATTCAGATAGCGAGCCACCAGCAGACACCGACCGCTGGATGGCAGAAGTCCGGCAGATGCGTGCCGACAAGGACGAGTTTTTCACCGAGCATCCGCAGTCGCCGATCAACCCTGATTACCGCGACTCTTTCGAGGGGTTAGCGTACTTCGAACCGGATCCTGCATATCGTGTTCCGGCCCGCGTTCGGGTGTACGGAAATCCCGACCCGATCGAACTCGACGTGACCGCTGGCGCCCCAATCCGGTATCTCCGTTCGGTGATCTTCGAGTTCGAACTCCGTGGCGAGCGACAACAGCTGGCTGGCTACCGCCAGGAAAACGCTGACGGACGGACGATCTTTATTCCGTTCCGCGACAAGACGACCGGCCAGCAGACCTACGCTCGGGGGCGATATATGGAGATGGAGCCCGACTCCGAGTTGATAAACGGTGATGTGGTCACGCTCGATTTCAATCTCGCCTACAATCCGTTCTGTGCCTACGCCGAGACGTTTGCCTGTCCGATCGCGCCGGAAGAAAACTGGCTGGAGGTCGTCGTTCCGGCCGGCGAAAAGACACCGCCTGCCGAAATCGTCGACTGAGCGGTCCTAGGGTGTCGACCGGCTCAAAAACCGGTCGATCGGTTAACTAGTCGGCTCCTGACTTGGTCGACCTACTCAACTAGTCGATTGGTTCGACACTCCGCGTCGACTGAAGGAGAAGGCTCAATATCGTTCGCTTCTGTCGACGCTATATGGTAGACGTACCGAATCAAGCGGCTGTTGGTGTCGGACTAATGGTCGTCGGCACACTGTTGTTTGTTCCGGCTCTCGGCACTGACGGAAGCACGCTCGTGCTCGGCTTGCTGGCCGTAGCCGCACTGTTGTTGAGTCTGGGAACCTTTCTGTTCGGCACGAGTGAAGCCGGTCGAGCGGTCTAATCTCGCTCCGTTCTGGCTGTCAGTCGGAGTATCGCGAAGACCTTAGTCACTCGCGGTCGATTCTGGGATATGAGCGAGCGTCGGGATCCAGTCGAAGCGGCAGCCGACGAGACCAGGGACCTCTACGACGTTGCGACCTGGGACGAACGAACGTCGATTGACGGCGCCGCTGTTGCACTCTACTGGCTGTTGACACGTGCAGCGAAATGGTTCGTCATTTTGCTTGCGCTCGTCATTCTCGTCGGAATCGGTGGACTGAGTGCCTTTACCGAGCCCGCCATCGGGCTGTTGACCGCACTCTCGGTGATACCTGCGTTGGGGCTCACGATCTACGTCTACTACTCCGATGTGACGACGCGCGAACCGCTTTCGTTGCTCGTCACAACGTTCATTCTCTCGATTCTCTTTGCGACGTTCGCGGCGATTATCAATACGTTTGCCCGCGATCTGTTTGCGCCGCTGGGTGGAGTTGGGCTTGTGCTGTTTTATTTCCTTATTGTCGGCCCGGGCGAAGAGACCGTCAAACTGCTCGCGGTGCGACTGTACGCCTACACTGACGACCGCTTCGACTCTGTGGTCGACGGCGCGGTGTACGGCGCGATCTCCGGGCTCGGCTTTGCGACGATCGAAAACTCGCTGTACATCGTTACCCAACTCCAGGAGGCGGGTGAGCTGGCCGAAATCAGCCTCGGTCTCGGAGCCATCGTTGTCGGGGGCGATATCACGGCCGTGCGTGCACTCGCGGGGCCGGGACACGTCATCTACTCGGCAATCGCGGGTTACTATCTGGGGCTCGCCAAGTTCAACCCCGACAACCGTGGCCCGATTATCGTCAAAGGGCTGCTTATCGCGGCGGTCATCCACGCGACTTACAACACGACAGTCGGGATCGGATCGTTTGCGATCAGCTCGATCACGGGGCTGCCCTCGCTGGCATCGTTTTTCGTCTTCGTGATCATCTTTGACAGCGTGTTCGGCCTCTATCTGTTCCGAAAGATCTGGCAGTACCGCTCGATCTACCGGGACGTCGATGCCGCTGAAACCACCGATCAGGCTCAAGAGGCCTACGACGCCTAAACTCTGATTCGACCACCAAACGACGCCGCTGCTGGACTTTCACCAGTTCCGGTCTTAGAGTTTTTCACGCGAGATTTTGATCCCTGTTGGCGTGATAATGAGTTGGTCGTCTCCCTTCTGGACGATGTCGCCGTTTACTTCCTCGGCGACCTGCCGCAGTTCGTCGATAATGTGTTCGACTGTCCGGTCTTTCGTGCTGTGGCGTGTGATGTCGGCGATAACCAGATCGCCGTCATAGACGGCGTCTTTGATCGGAATAACGTCCTGTCGACCACCGACTTCGGCAATGCGGACCGCTGGGCCTGCGCCACCGGCTGTCGTCTCGAAGCTATCCATATCCAGTTCAACGTAATCCTCGGCAGTTCGCTGATCGCTGCCGCCGAGAATCTTGCTCATGATACCCATAGACAGTATGCGACGGGGTTGAACATTAGTTCTTACGTCAGACGCTGGTGCGTCGGACGAGTAGTCACTGACTACGAATAGGTAGTACCTTCCTGCAAATAAGTAGCCATTTATTATCCGATTAGTAGATACTGCCTACTGACGGTAGTTTGCCAACGAGTCGACTGATGCTGGCATGATGCTCCGTTCTGTGTTCGAGAGATCCAGTAAAACGTGGCTGAGCCGCTCAGTTCGGCCGTTGAATCGAATCCTGCCGTCCGAACAGTTGATCCGCTGGCCAGAGGCAGCGAATCGGGTGGTGATCGATTCGAACTGCTGCGGCAGTGTCGGTAACGAAACCGGTCAGACCGAAAACGTGTACAGCTCATCGCCGACGTAGTGGATCGATTCGACGACTTTGCCCACGTCGCCGACCATCTGTTCACTCTCTTCGAGCGCACGGCCGATCGCCAACACTTTGCCATGTGTTTCCTCGGCAATGGCGACGAGGTCGCCGGCCTCGATTCCGTCGTCGACCTCGACGATGCCGGGTCGCATCACGTCCGCGCCGTTCGAGACGAACGAGACGGCCCCGGCGTCGACCGTGACCACCGACTCGGTGGGCGGGAACTCGTTTGCACCGTGGACGGTGAGAAACGGTTCGCCGTCGAGTTCGGCTATCAGTTGCTCGCCGTCGACGAGAACGATATCGAAATCCGTGTCGCTCAACTCGACCAGTTCGTAGCTATCGCCGTCCACTTCGGAACCGAACGTCTCGGCGAGCGACTCCTGCAACGACGAGATCGCATCGCTGCGGAGGTGGTGTCTCGATTTGACCTGCATGACCGAACCGTGGCCTGCCGACCGAATAAAACGACCGTTCTGGACCAGCAACCGCTCGTGGCCACGACATATCTGGTGTCGTATAGACAAAACCGCCGCCAGCGTCGTCATACTCCCGTCAGACAGGGAGGAACAAACGCTAAGTGGGTCGGTACCAATACATCATTTATTATGTGGAGCACCCGGCACAACCGGGGGAAAAACACGGTGACGTGTCCCGCCTGTGGAGACTCTGTGGCCCGATCGGACGCCCGTGAGTACGACAAGGAGGGAAATCGGTGGGAGCGACACGACAAGCAGTTTGAACACTTCTGCAAGGGGTGTTTCCGTGAACTGTGTCACCAGCCCCGTGGTAATCTTGAATCGACACTCGAACGTATCGAAGAGACGGGGCTCTCACGCTCCGAGTTTCTCGCGCGCTATCTGCGGGCTGTCGACCCCGAGGCCGACGAAACCGAGTTCTAAACCCCCTGTACACGGCTGACTGCTGTTATATACGCTCGCTCTCGAATCGGTTGAGCGTCAGCTGTAGGCGTCTATCAGCCGACGAGCGACCGACGCTGACGGAGTACGATCCGGGATCGACCGTACAGCCACTCTCGCTGTCGTACTGACCCAGCGCACGCTCATCGAGATCGAGGTCGACCGTTCGACTCGCGCCCGCAGGAACCTCGACGGCCGCAAAACCAGCGAGTTCACGCAGTGGACGAACGAGCCCATCAACGGTTGTCATTTGACCGTCATTCTCTGGACCAACGTAGGCTTGGACGACCTCGATCCCGTCGCGGTCGGTGGTGTTTTCGACGGTTACTGAAACCGCGGGCTCGTCGCTGTCGTCGACAGTCAGCTCCCGATACTCGAAGTCGGCGTACGACTGACCGTGACCGAAGGGGTAGGTTGGTTCTACGTCGGTCACATCGAAATGCCGGTAGCCGACCAGGAGGCCTTCGTCGTAGTTGGCCGTGCCGTCGACACCGGGAAAGCGGCGCTCGTCGGCCGTCGGATACGCCTCGGCGGGCGCGAACGTCACTGGGAGCCGACCGCCAGGGTCGCAGTCGCCGTACAGCACCGCCGCGATGGCCTCGCCGTGGGCCTGGCCGGGATACCACTGGGCGCAGATGGCGTCGACGGCCTCTCGCCACGGGAGTTCGACCGGCCCGCTCGAATTGACGACGATGACCGTCCGTTCGGCGGCATCGGCGACCGCCTCGACGAGTTCGTCCTGCTTGCCGGGCAGTTCGAGGCTCTCTCGGTCGGCGGCTTCGGTTGCCGTATCGCGGACGAACACGATCGCGACATCGGCCGCGCGGGCAGCGTCGACCGCGTCGTCGACGGCCCGTGCGTCGCTTCGGCTGACCGTGTCATCCGCCGGTTCTTCCTCGTCGAGCAGACCGTCGAACAGAGACACCGGCTCGATTCTGTCCATCCCATGTGCAACGTCGACCGTCCCGTCCACGCGGGCGCGGATTCCCTCGACAGGGCTCGTCTGGGCGAACGGTGTCGTCTCCGAGGAGCCACCCCCGCCGAGAATCGCCTCGTCGACGTTCGGGCCGATCACGGCAACGTCGGCGGTCGAATCAAGCGGCAACGCAGCCTCGTTTTTCAACAAGACGGTGCCGCGGGTTGCGATCTGCTCGGCGAGTTCGCGGTGTGCTGGGATGTCGTCAACGTCTCCTGGATCGGTACTTGAATCCGCACCGCTGTCGTCCACATCGAGCAAGCCGAACCGCTCCATCTGGCCGAGGACGCGGGCGACCATATCATCGAGCCGTGCTTCGGGAACCTCGCCCGAAGCGACCGCCGCGGCGAGATCGTCCCTAAACAGCCCGCCGCTGTCGACGTCGGGCATCCCCTCGGCGATAGCCGGATCCATCTCGTCGGCGACGCTGTCAGGGTCAATGCCCATCGACTCGAACTGTTCTTCCAGGCTCGTACCGGGCATCTCCACGTCGAGCCCGCCGGTTGCAGCGCGAATGGCCGACTCGGTGCCGAACCAGTCGGACATCACGAAGCCGTCGAACCCCCACTCGGCTTTGAGCACCTCGCGGACAAGCTCCTGGTGTTCGCTCATGAACGTCCCATTCACCTGGTTGTAGGCGGTCATCACCGCGCCCGCTCCGGCGTCGACGGCCTCGCGAAAGCCACGGAGATATAACTCACGGAGCACCCGCTCGTCGACCGCGGCGTTGATCTGGGCACGGCGGGTCTCCTGGTTGTTGGCGACGAAGTGTTTCGGAGTCGCGATCACGCCCTCGGACTGGATCCCGTCGACCATGGCAGCCGCAAACCGGCCCGTGACGACTGGGTCCTCGCTGTAGTACTCGAAGTTCCGTCCACAGTGCGGGACGCGAATAATGTTTAGACCGGGCGCAAGCAACACGTCCTGGTCGCGGGTGGCGGCCTCACGAGCCATCGCTCGGCCCTGTTTGCGGGCGAGTCCTGGATCGAAACTCGCGGCGAGTGCAATGGTGGCCGGAAACGCCGTCGCCGGGCGTTCGGTGCGGATTCCGAGCGGGCCGTCTGCCAGTCGAAGCTCGGGAATATCGAGTCGGTCGACGCCCGGAAGGTAGCCGGTTGCGTTGCCCGCGGGGTCGACCGCGCCGCAGACGAGCGAGCGCTTCTCGTCGCGTGTGAGTTCGTCGAGCAGCTCGCTGACGTGGGGACTCGGCCTGACAGCATCGCCCGGTTGCTGTGAGTCGGACATGGCGGTCGACGTGTGCCGTGTGAGTTAGTCGCTTGGGTCTCGGTTGGTCAGCGGTACGAGGGACGAAACAGCTACCGCGCCCGACACGTCTTTCTATCCAACCCTCATTAGCCAACGTATGTCAGACGAACAGGCCCACGCCGGAACGGCCGAGGGCCAAGGGCCGGTCAGGGTCACCGAGTCGATTGCCGACAAGTTGGCGGCCAAACGCGAGGATCTCTTCGAGGAGTTCGAACTCCGCGACGATTTTCCGGGCGACGTACTCGTCGAAGCCCGCAAACGAACCGAGGATGTCTACGACGAGATCGAGGGCGAACTCGACCACCGACAGGATCTCCGCGACCTCACGACGTGGACGACCGACCCAGCCGACGCCCAAGACTTCGACGACGCGATCAGCATCGCCGAAGACGACGAATACTACACGCTGTGGGTTCACATCGCCGACGTCAGCCACTACGTCCATCCCGGCTCCGAGATGTGGGCCGAAGCGCTCAAACGCTGTAACACGATCTATCTCCCGGCCTACACGGTCCATATGCTTCCGCCCGTCCTGGCCGAGACGGTCTGTTCGCTCGTGCCCAACGAGGACCGACTCGCCCACACCGTCGAGATGACGATAGATCGTGAGACCCTTTCGTTCGAGGAGGTCGACATCTACAAATCGGTCATCCACAGCGACGAGCGGATGACCTATACCCAAGCCGAAAACCGGATCGACGAGGAGGGAGCCCCGCTCGGCGAAGAGTGTGCGCTCGTCTTCGAGTTGGCCGAACAGCTCCACCAGCAACGAAAGGAGGATGGCTCGCTTGTCCTCAATCCCTCGCGGGATCGCGCCCACACCATCGTCGAAGAGTGTATGTTGAAAGCCAACAAGGCCGTCACTCACGAGCTGATGTGGGGCCGCGGCGTCGAGGCGATGTACCGCGTCCACCCCCAGCCGACACCCGACCAGTGGAACAAAGCGCTCAGAGAGATCCAGGAGCTGGAGGGCGTCAGCATCCCCGGTGGGTCGTGGGACGACCCCCGGAAGGCGGTCAACGCCGCCCTCGAAGAGTCACCGGGCCGCGCGCTTCGGAAAATTCAGCGGGCGGTGCTGAAAGTCATGCCACGCGCGAAATATATGAACGACCCCTTCGGCGGCCACCACGCGCTGAACTTCGATATTTACGGGCATTTCACCAGCCCGATCCGTCGACTCTCCGATCTCATCAACCACTGGATCGTCCACGAAAACGACGTACCCGAGAACCTCATCGAGCTCTGTGATCGGGCCTCGGACAAACAAAAAGACGGCGAGACCTGCGAGCGACTGTACAAACAGTATATGCAGGAGATCCATCTGGATCCCCATGCGATCAACAACCGTGGGTTGGAGGTGCTCTCCGAGGAGGAGATCGCCGAGTTGGACGACGACGAACGCGAGCGAATCCACGGCGTCGACGCCTGATTCTCATCTTCAGCCGACTGTCGACTGATTGGCCACAGTGATTTTGCCGATGTCGACCGGATAGCCCACATGGTCAGACTCAGCACGATTGGCTTTCTGCTCGGTATCGTCCTGTTTTTCGTCCCTGTCCCGCCCTTTGCGATGATCGCCTCGATTCTCGTCCTCTTGGCATCAGTCGTACTCAGACTGCTGGGCAAGTAACTACTCGCCGGTGGGTGGCTGTGGAACCACCTCGTCGGTCGAGCCCTCGCCGCGCTCCTCGGCGACGACGTACTGGATTTCGACACGCACCGGCTCGTCGATTTCAGCGGCCATCGACTCGTAGATCCGGTCTGTGAGCTCGGCATCCGGGCCGGGGTCGAGCCCGCGGATCGTGACGATTACCCTGTCGACCGATCGGATCGGGTAGTCGTCCGCCCGGACGATCTCCACGTCGTATTCGATCACTGCATCGTACTGGGAATCAGAAACAACCCCGGCAACCGCGCCCTCCGCAGCGGCTTCCGACTGCGTCGTCTCGAACTCGTTGAGCGTGATTCCGGCGAGCGGAACCGTCAACAGGAGGAGACCCACGGCGAAAACCATCGCGTAGGTGTAGGTCGACCGGCGCGTGGGCGAGACCTCGAACAGTCCCTGTGGGCGGTAGCCCGCGACCCAGAGCGTCGCGAGCGCGGCGGCGTTGATCGACAGCAGATTGACGATGACGAGAATGAACGCGCCGAGTGTCGCGCCGTACATCCCCCAGGCGGCGGTGATTCCGACGGCGGCCGACGGTGGGATGAGCGCGGCGGCGATCATCACGCCCACAATGGCCTCCGAAAAGCCGCGAGTCAGACTCAAGATTCCGGCGACGCCCGCCCCGAGTGCGACGAGCACTGAGAACAAGGTGGGTGAAACGCGTTCTTCGAGTTCGGCCACGAGGACGATGTCGACGCCAGCCGGTTCGAGCCCGGCCAGCCGTGCGAGCAATCCGAGTGCGACCGAGGCAGCGATGACGACCGAAACGCCGAGGGCCTGGTAGCGAAACCCCTCCGAGCGGAGGGCGTCGTCGCCGGTGACAATACCGATGCTAGCGGCCAGCGCGGGGCCAAGCAGTGGCGCAATCACCATCGAACCGACGACCACGGCCGGAGAATCACTCAGCAGGCCAGCGGTGGCGACCGCGGCACTGATCAGCAGCATGATGACGTAGATCGAAAGCGAGGGCGTGAACTCGTCGGCCTTCGCGCGGAGGACCTGCCGAGAGGTGCGTTCGCCCTTGGCGCCGCCCTGGCTGTACTGCTCGCGGACCGCGCCGAACTCCTCGGAAATCACGGTTTCGGCGTTGATCACGATCACGCGGGATTCGGGGATGTCGGCCTCGGCAAGTTTGTCCAGGATCGACTCGACCGCGCTGTTCGGCAAGGGGAATCGGACCACGTCGCTGAATCGCTCGCTGCTGGTTTCGTCGCTCATGACGTAGTTGATGCCCGCGTCGTCCAGGACCGACAGAACCGCCCGACGACGACCCTCGGGGATCGTAATTTCGAGATAGCGCATTGGCTGGGCTGTCGGCAAGCAGACGGGTAATGCTAATTCGCGGTTGTCGACTGGTAAGCAGTATCTAACAGACTTCTACCAAATTGGTAGAATTACATTGTTTGCGTTATTTTAAAACGGTTCGTTGAACATACTCTAACAATGGATCGAGACGGGAACGATGAGTACGTCGACCGCTGCCAGCAACTCATCGAATCCTCTCCACAGATGGACGAGGAAAATACGAAGGTCAAACTCGTCCAGCCGTTTTTAGAACTGCTCGGCTGGGATCTTTACTCTACGGAAGTCGCTCTCGAATACACCATTCCGATGGCAACCGGGAATACACACGTCGACTACGCGCTCCTCATCGGTGATTCGCCAGTCGTGTTCGTCGAGGCCAAGCCGGTTCGGTCAAAGCTCACCGATAGCGAGGTCCAGCAGTTGCGGAGCTATATACGACAAGAACTCGACGTCGACTGGGGGATTCTGACGAACGGGAAATCCTTCGAGGTGCTGACGAAGAACCAGCAGAACGGCGGCGAAGAGGTCTCTGTCGTGCAATTTGATCTCGACGACCTCGCCGAAAGCCCAGGTGTGTTGGAGCTGCTCACGAAGGAATCGATCCGGTCGGGGAAATCCGACGAGATCGCAGAACAGGTGGGACAGACGAACCGAGCGATTCGGCATCTCCAGGACAACGAAGACAGCGTTACCGACGCGATCACCGGGGCAGTCGAATCGGAAGTCGGTGAGCTAACGATTGATCTCGAAGAACAGTGTCGTGAGTTCGTGCAGAATCTCGTTTCGGTGCTTCAAGAACAGCGACAGTTCGTGAGTGAGGCACCACCAGCAGACTCCGAAACGTCACCCCATGATTCGGACACTGACCCCCCAAGAAAATGGTACTGAGACGCAGGGATACGTGATCAAGGTCTCCGACGGGAAGCGGATTCCTGAACGCGGGGCTGTGATCCATACGAGACAGAATCAGAACATGGGTGCGGCAGTCGTCTATTTGATCGCCGAACATGGCCTCATAGATGCAGTCGACGTGCCACACTTTCCGCCGCAGGCTCGCAAGAATTGTACAATCAATATCGAGCCAAACCATCCCGATGGTGACGAAATGAGGGTCCCATACGGGCTAATAAACGGCTACTACCTGCACACATCGCTTAATATACGGGGTAAAAAAAGCCGCACTCGTGACCTCGCAGAACGGGTCGGGCTATCTGTTGAGTTCCTCAGTGACTGGTAGGGCATCAAATCCATGCTTACGCTGGACTCGTCGGGATTTGAACCCAGAACCAGACGTGCTCGCTGACGCTGCGCGCGACTGGTAGGGCTTCAAATCCACGCGTTCGCTACGCGAACGCTAAGTTCGCCATTTCTTCACTGCGTTCAGAAATGGACTCGCTGGGATTTGAACCCAGGGCCTCTTCCTTGCGAAGGAAGCGATCTACCGCTGATCTACGAGCCCGCACCCGAAGAAAGTCGACTCCCGCACTTGTAGTTTCTGTTTCGCCCTACGTATCCAACAGCCCGACTGCGCCCGCCAGCAAGCCCAGAAATAGCCCCGTGAAGTGGGCCACCAGCGCGACGCCCGGTCGACCGGTCGCCACCGTCACCACCAACGCCGCCAGGCCGAACAGCGCGAACTGCGCCCGTGGCGAGAGTCGCACACGATCCAACAACGAGGCCGTCACGACGTTCCCGGCCAGCAGGTAGCCAAACAGTCCAAACACCGCCCCGCTCGCGCCCAGGACCGCCGTACCGGGCCCAAGCAAGCCAGTCGACACTACCTGTGTGATCCCCGCAAGCGCACCGACGATGAGGAAAAACAGGTGGAATCGCCAGCGCGTTGTGCGGCGTTCGACCAGCAAACCAGCGAGCAGCAGTGCGAGGCTGTTCGAAATCAGATGGCCGATTGAGGCGTGGGCATACACGTTCGTCACGATAGTCCAGGGGTCAGCGGTGATCGGTGGGGCGAGCACGAACAACCCGACGAGCCCGACGAGACTGGCGACCCCCTGGAGTGCGAAGACAATAATAAAGATGCTAAGGGTCTCCAGGGTGGGACTCCGCGTCATACTGTTGCTTGGTCGACCAGCCTCAAAAACGGACCTGTGGCTCACCAGTATAAAACAAATGAAAAGTCTAGAGGCGCGGGACGCCTTAGCGCCGCGGAGTTCGGTCGCAGGTCGACGAACGAGCCGCGACCGCTCGGTACCGGAGACCGCTTAGTCTTCGAGAACGATCTCGATGCTCACGTCGTTGGGCACCTGCACACGCATGAGCTGTCGGAGCGCACGTTCGTCGGCATCCAGATCGATGAGCCGTTTGTGAACGCGCATCTCCCAGTGCTCCCACGTCGCAGTCCCTTCGCCGTCTGGCGACTTCCGCGATGGGATGTTGAGCTTCTTCGTCGGCAGTGGGATCGGGCCACTCAGCGTGACACCGGTCTTTTCTGCGATCTCTCGGACATCGTCGCAGATGTTGTCGAGATCCTCGGGGTGTGTGCCAGCGAGGCGGACGCGTGCTTGCTGCATTTATCGCTCGTTGACTTCCAGCACTTTGCCTGCGGCGATGGTCTGGCCCATGTCACGGACAGCGAAGCTGCCGAGCTCTGGGATCTCGCCGGATGGCTCGATGCTGAGCGGTTTCTGCGGTCGAACGGTCACGATTGCGGCGTCGCCGGACTTGATGAAGTCCGGGTTCTCTTCGGCGACCTCACCCGTCGCGGGGTCGAGCTTCTGGTTGATCTCCTCGATCGTACAGGCGACCTGGGCGGTGTGGGCGTGGAAGACAGGCGTGTAGCCAGCGGTGATGACCGATGGGTGCTGCATCACGACGAGCTGGGCCTTGAACGTCTCTGCGACCTTCGGTGGGTCGTCGGCCGGACCACAGACGTCACCGCGACGGATGTCGTCCTTGCCGATACCGCGAACGTTGAACCCGACGTTGTCGCCGGGGCCAGCCTTGGGCACCTCTTCGTGGTGCATCTCGACGGTCTTGACCTCGCCGCCAACATCGGACGGCTGGAACGAGACGTTGTTGCCTGCTTCGAGCTCACCGGTCTCGATTCGTCCAACCGGGACGGTACCGATACCGGAGATGGTGTAGACGTCCTGGATCGGGAGTCGGAGCGGCGCGTTTGTCGGCGGCTCGACTTCCGGCAGGTCGTTGAGTGCTTCGAGCAGGGTGTGACCGTCGTACCAGCTCGTGTTCTCCGAGCGGTCCGAAATGTTGTCGCCCTCGAACGCCGAGATCGGGATGAACTCGGCGTCGTCGACGTCGAAGCGGACCTGCTTGAGGAGCTTCGAGACTTCTTCTTTGACTTCGTTGTACGTGTCTTCGCTGTAGTCGACGACGTCCATCTTGTTGACGCCGATGATCAGCTCGTTGATCCCGAGCGTTCGGGCGAGGAAGACGTGCTCGCGGGTCTGCGGGGCGACACCGTCGTCTGCTGCGACGACGAGCACCGCGTTGTCAGCCTGCGAGGCACCGGTGATCATGTTCTTGACGAAGTCCCGGTGACCTGGACAGTCTACAATCGTGAAGTAGTACTTGTCCGTGTCGAACTCCTGGTGGGCGATGTCGATGGTGACACCGCGCTCTCGCTCTTCGGCGAGGTTGTCCATCACGTAGGCGAACTCGAATCCACCTTTGCCTTTTTCTTCGGCTTCTTCTCTGTGCTGTTCAATAACATGCTCTGGGACGGATCCTGTCTCGAACAGGAGTCGTCCGACAAGCGTGCTTTTGCCGTGGTCGACGTGGCCAATGATGGCCAAGTTCTGGTGCGGTTTCTCACTCATGGTAAGTAACGCGCTAAGGCGCTCTGTGGGGATTCTTTTGACTGATTGCCGTAAAACCATTTCGATACGTCTCCCCAACCATACCCGCGCCGTCTTGCGGTTTGTGCGAGCAAGTGACATGCACACTGTCAGTATCTCGGTGGTGATTGGCCGACGCGTCGACCCCATGCTCGCGACGACGACTGGCTCCGAGTACGTACCTTTTTGCACAGCTGACTGTAACGAAGGATGATGGACACAAGTCCCCGGTGTCGTGGCTCGGTGGTGGCTCTCGTCTGCCTTGGAGTCATGACACTCATCGTCTGCAGTGGGGGTGTAGGTATCGCAGCGCCAGCCGAGGAGTCCACATCCATTCTCCCGCAGCAAGACGTCGTGGATGCCGACGAGATTCGGATCTCGATCGATATCGAGGCGGATGGCTCTGCAGAGTGGCGATTCGAGTTTTGGCGTGTGTTGGATGACGACAACAGCACCGAGGCGTTCGAGTCGTTACAGACCGATATCGAGGCTGATCCTGGCACCTACACCATGCCGTTCGCAGACCGAATCAACACCACGGTCGACTCGGCGAGCAACGCAACCGGCCGAGAGATGGCCGCCAGCGAGTTTTCGATCACTACCGACCAGCAGTCATTGGGCCGGGAGTACGGCGTCGTCGAGTACGAGTTCGAGTGGACCGGCTTCGCGAACACCGAGGGCGACGAACTCGTTGTTGGCGACGCAATCGAGGGACTCTATCTCGAAGACAACACCCGTCTACTCATCGGATGGCCCGACGGCTACGAACTCCAGTCGACCGCCCCCGAACCCGACAGAGAACGTGAGAACGCGGTGATCTGGGAGGGATCGAGCACGGAGTTCATCTCAGGCGAGCCGCGTGTCGTGATCGCGCCCGCGGGAACCGGCATCGGTCTCGGAACCATCGCCGGTGGTCTGGGTCTCGTGGCACTGCTTGCTGGACTCGGCGGCTGGCTTCTGCGTCGCCGGTCGACAGACGAATCGACCGAACCTGACGAACTCACTGGAGTTTCCGGACCTGACGACCCCGGAGACAACGCATCAGCACCCTCGGCACCGAATGTCGACACGGCCTCGGTCGACGAGGACGAACAACCCGGGCCGAGTCCATCGGCCGAACGGCCTGAATCGACCGAACCAACCGAATCCGACGCCGAAGGTGGGGAGTCGACACCGACCGAACCGACGTCGACTCCCGAGCCCGATCCGTCCCTGCTGAGCAACGAAGAGCAGGTCATGCGGCTGTTGGAAGCTAACGGCGGTCGGATGAAACAGCAGACGGTCGTCGAGGAACTCGATTGGACCGATGCCAAGACGAGCAAGGTTGTGAGCAAACTCCGCGACGAGGGGGCACTCGAATCGTTCCGGATCGGCCGTGAAAACGTCTTGACCACGCCAGACGACGACTTCGGAGAGATCGACCCATGACGGTCCGCACACGTCGACTCTTCGTCCTCGATTCCCCGCCAGAACTCACCGGCAGCGTCGACCGCCAAACCGGCCGAAAACCGAGGAAAATCGGCGATACTGACGTCACCATATATGAATACAGGGGAGGTAGATAGATCTATGACACACCGGATCGGGTCGATTCTCATGGCCGTGGCACTCGTGAGCGCGCTACTGGCGGTGCCGCTGGGCGTCTCTGCAGCGGTCGGTCAGACCAACACGGAGACGGCCGACAGGACGAACGAGAGCGAAAGCCTCGCCCCTGGTGAACGAATGGGGAGCGTCGTCGGTATCCAACAGGCCGACGTCGACGGTGACCTCTCGAATCGGACCTACGCAGCGAAACTCGAAAAAGCCGAAACCGACGAGGAGCGAGCGGATGTGGTCGCCGAACAGCGCGACGAGATTAGACAGCGACTCGGCGCCCATCAGGCAACACTCGACGAGCTCCGAACCGAGCGCGAGGCTGGAAATATCTCCGAAGGAGCCTACCGTGCGAAGGTCGCCACGCTTGCGGCCGAGAAATCCAGCACCGAACGGGCCGCAGATCGAGCCAGCTCGACCGCACGAGATCTCCCGGAAGACGTGCGTAGAGACCGCGGCATCAGCGTCGACGAATTCGACGAACTCAGAACCACGGCGAGCGAACTCGGTGGAAGCGAAACCGCCGACATCGCTCGTGAAGTCGGTGGCTCGAACGCCAATGCCACTAGTGAGAGCGCATCTGACCGACCTACAGGCGAAAACGTGACCGAGAACTCAATCGGCGACACACAGACCAATGCCACTGGGAATTCAGTGTCGACGAACGACACCAGCGAGCGTAGTGCCAGTGGAGGCAGTGAGGAAGCTTCTGGCGGCGAGACGACCACCGATGGGGGCGAAACCGCCAGCGACGACCACACAAACAGCGAGGAGCGCGGTGCGCCCACTGACGACAGTGAACCTCGCAACGAGAACAGCGACCCGAACCGCGCTGAATAGCAGCCGAATACCCAGCGACGGAGGTAGAGCCCGTTTTTCCGGATTCAAATAGCTGATCGTTAACGGCCAGTATAAATACCTGTAGAGCAGGACAGCAACCCAAAAAACGAACCATTCTTTGTGGGTTATTCTGCCAGTCGACTCACGTCCGAGAGCACGGCAGTCGCCGTTTCCGGGCCACCTGCCCCTCGACCGCTGATGTTCAGCCGACCGGCGTGGGTCGTCTCTAACTGGACGATATTCAGGGTGCCAGTCACCGACAGCGGACCATCGTCAGGGACGAGCCGTGGGCCAACGCTGACGCCCTCGGGCGTCGACTCACCGATCAGGCGGATCGTTCGGCCATCCTCGGCTGCGAGATCGAGTGCCGTCCCCGGAATCTCGGTGATCCCGTCGACGGCGGCGTCTTCGAGCGTGAACTCCTGGTCGCCGTCGGCCAAGACGTTCGAGAGAATCACGAACTTGAGCGCGGCGTCGATCCCCTCGACGTCGAACGTGGGGTCGGCCTCGGCGACACCGAGGTCTTGGGCCTCGGCCAGTACGTGCTCGTAGTCCAATCCTTCGGCGGCCATCCGCGAGAGGATGAAGTTCGCCGTCCCGTTGAGTACTCCTCGGGCGGCGGTGATGTGGGTCGGGCCGAAGTCCTCGATGGTCGAGCAAATCGGAATCGCTCCACCGACGGTTGCCTCGAACCGGATCTTCCCGTCGCTGTTGGCCTCCAACTCCCGGAGTTCGCTGTACCGCTCGGCGACCGGACCCTTGTTCGCGAGTACAACGTGTTTGTCGCGCCCGAGCGCGTGTGCGACGTGCGAGAAGCCG
This sequence comes from Halohasta sp. A2, assembly GCF_056175805.1. Taxonomy (NCBI): domain Archaea; kingdom Methanobacteriati; phylum Methanobacteriota; class Halobacteria; order Halobacteriales; family Haloferacaceae; genus Halohasta; species Halohasta sp. A2. Next base: position 21,020 of record NZ_JAQFWV010000039.1, read on the forward strand.
GGTTCGGCATCGCCGAGCGTTGTCGGTGTGGCTTCGACCAGCACGTCGTACTCGGCATCGAGTGCGGCGTCAGCGGGTTCGTCGCCGACTATGCCCTCGTCACGTTTGCGCTGGAGGACCGCAGCCGCGTCGACACCCTCGCTGTCGACGACTGCCGACGAGGAGTCCGCCACGGCCGTGACGGTATGACCGTACTCCTCGGCGAGTTCGACGACCGACCGGCCGACCGCACCCGCGCCGAGCACGGCGAGACGTGCGCCGCTCATTGGCTCGCCTCCGTGAGTGGTTCGATAACGTGAAGTTCCTTGTCCGATGCAATCTCCCGGAGCTTGGTTACTGCATCCTGTGTCGTCCCGGATCGGGTTTTGAGCCGGAGTCTCGCACTCGACGTCTCGTCGCGGCCACGCGGAGCCGACAGCGAGAAATCCGTGAGCGAGGCGTCGGCGCAGGACTCGATTTGTCTGAGCGTATCCGAGAGGTCGGTGTCGACGAGATGTCCCACGAGGATGACAACGAGCTCTTCGTCGTACCGCTCGGAGCCGGCCTGAATAACGTTGACGCCAGCGTCTCGAAGTGAGTCGACGATGGTCTCGAACCGATGTGGCACACACGAGACGTCGACCTCGACCGGGATGTGACCACGCGGCGTGAGGTTCCCGCGTTCGTGGTAGATCGACAGCAGGTTGCCGCCGGCCGCCGAGATCGGTTCCAGCGCACGAAGCAGTTCGCCGGGTTCGTCGACGAGCTCCAAGCGCACCGTGTGTGTCTGGACCTCGCCGCCGGTGTCGCTCATTGGGTCACCTCCGAACTCATCGGGGCTGTTGTGTCCGACTGCCAGCAGATTATCTGTCGTGCGATGCTGACCTGTCGGACCGCGGCTGACGTTCCCGTCCGCATATACATCAACCGTCTTTTTTGGGCAGGTATAAGACTTCGTTGACCGAACGCGTGGCGATATGTCGACAACCGGAACAACGAAACTTTTGTCGACGGCCCTCCACAGGTGACCAATGACGACCGTAGCGCTGGGCGTCGATCTCGCTGTCCTCAGTGGGTCGGTTGTGGCGCTGTGGTACGGCTCGAAGCACCTCGTCGACGGCTCAGTCCGCCTCGCGCGGCGGTTCGGTCTCTCCGAACTCGTGATCGGACTGACGATCGTCGCCGTTGGAACTTCGATGCCCGAACTCGTCGTGACGGGCGACGCCGCACTGGCTGGCCTCGGCGATATCGCCGTCGGCAACGTCGTCGGCTCGAACATCTACAACCTCGCAGTCGTGCTCGGAATCGTCGCGCTGTTTCACCAGATCCCCGTCGACCGAGCCATCATCGCCCGCGACGGCAGTGCGCTGTTGGCGTCAACTATCGTCGGCATCGTCTTCATCTCGGATCTCCGGCTCACGCGCATCGAAGGCGCAGTGCTCGTCGCCGGGTTGCTCGTCTATCTCTCGGTACTCGTCCGGGCAGGGTCGGCTCCGAGCGCACCCGCACTGAAGCCGGCCACGACCTCAGCACCCTTGTGGCGGACGGCTGCCGCCATCGTCGGCGGGCTGATACTCGTCGTCGCCGGGGGCCATCTCCTCGTCACGTCCGCCTCGGACATCGCGCGGCTGTTCGGGATTCCGGCGTGGGTCATCGGCGCAACCATCGTTGCGGCGGGGACGTCGACGCCCGAGTTGGCCGTCTCGCTGATCGCCATCCGGAAGGGTCGCGTGGGTCTCTCGCTCGGTAACGTCGTCGGCAGCAACATTGTCAACATGCTCGGCGCACTGGGGATCGCTGGCCTTATTCGGCCCATGGAGTTCGCCCCTGCGGCGGTCGATGAGATCATGTGGCTGTTCGTGCTCAGCAGTGTCGTCCTCGTGTTGCTCTGGACCGGTCGACAGCTCTCACAGCGCGAGGGCGGGCTAATGGTGCTCTCGGAAGGCGTACGCTGGGCCGGCGAGTTTCTGTTGCGCTGATCAGTCCCAAAACGACTGGGTGCGGGCGTACTCGCGTTCCTGTCTGAGCAGGTCGCGATAGAACTCGGTTTCGTCCTCGCGGAGGTTGCCGATGATCCGGGCGGCGTTGTGGGGGCCGATCCCACGGGCGGCGAGCGCGATCACGGCCTGTTTGCCGTGGCTCTGGACGAGGTTCGCCGCGCGATAGGCCCGGCGAGTCATCTTCTCTTGGTCGGCATCCTTCTCGTTGGCCCGAACCGCCGAAATCACCTCGTCGGCCCACGGATTCAGCGCGGCGACTCGCGTCGACCCACAGTCGGGACACTCGGGCTGCTCGCGGATGCGCCGAACCTTCGTTGTGTGGTTCCACTCCGTGCAGTGGAGACAACATAGCAGCACCCGGTCGTTCTGGATACGTTTTTTGATCGCTTCGATAACGCTGGCGTCGGCGTTCTCGGGCACCAGTAACTCCTGGCCGTTCGGTCGAGCGGTCGTCCCAATCGGTGTCTCGTCACCGACAACGACGAGATCGAGTGCACCCGACTGAATCCGTTCGAGCACGTCGGCCGCACCGTCGACTGCGAGATCCCGATGGAAGACATCCCGCATCGCCTCGTCGTAGACCGGCGTTCCCTCCAGCGCCTCGAGCAGGCGGTCGCCACCGAATCGGCTACGACCCTGGTACCGTTTCAGCGTGCCGAACTTGGCGGCCACCTGCGCGAGCGTGAATTTGAGGGTGTCCGACCGCTTCAGCGCGAGTTCGAGATACGATTCGAGATGCGCGGGATCGGTCGACTGGAGGATGTCGCGGAACGTCCCGGCTCCGATACCCTGCGGGACTTCGAAACTGATCCGGTAGGGGTCGACGCTCATACCCACCGACGAGCCGGTCTGTTGGCCAACTAGGGCAGAAAGGAGCCGACCCAGGGTCTCGTTGATCTCGTGGCCGAAACAGCTGTTGAGCCGAACGGTCCGGCCACGGGCCTCGATGCAGAGCCGCCGGTCTGTCGGAATCGGAAAGTCGGCCTCGACCTGTCGCTCGACGGGATCAAGCGCCGGTTCGAGCGTCGACTCGTCGGTCGGATACCGAGCCAGGAGGTCACGGGCAACTGCCGTCGACGAGCTACCGGTAAGGAACTGTGAACCGGTGACTTCGCGGATTTCGCCGACCTCCTGTGCGACCGCCGCCGGAACAGGAATCTCCTGGCCGACCCACGAGGGAACCTCACCACTGGGGTCCTCGATGGGCGCGACGTTCACCGTGGTTTCCTCGTCGTCGATGTCGTTGATTCGCCACATCTCGCCGCGCTGGATGAACACCTCACCCGGCGCGGCGAAGTTGACCACGAACCGCTCGTCGAGCGTGCCGACCTGGGTTCGCGAGGAGATGTCATGGACCTCGTAGTGCTCCTCGTCGGGGATCATCGAGAGGTTGGCGTAGTAGTACTGCCACGTTCCGCCGGATGTTTCGAGTCGATCTTCCTCCTCGTTCAGCCAGAGCAACCGATTGCGGTGAAGCTCCCGGATCACCTCGCGGAACTGCGCCTCGCTGAGGTCGTGAAACGGTCGGGCGCGGGTGACCGTCTCGTAGGCCCGTCGACCACCTACCTCGCCGAAATCCATCACCAGCCCGACCGTCTGGTTCGCCAGCACGTCGAGACTGCCGTGGTGGATGCCGGCCGGTTCGACCAGCCCTTCGCTCGCGCGCCGCGCGATGGCGAGCGATTCGAGCGTGTCGTCGGGGTGGCTGGTGACGATGGTTCCGCGCGAAACCTGATCGTGGCGGTGGCCCGCACGACCGACGCGCTGGAGCAGGCGGGCGACCTCACGGGGACTGCCGTACTGGACGACGTGGTCGACCCGCCCGACGTCGATGCCGAGCTCCATTGACGACGTACAGACCAGCCCGTCGAGCTCGCCCGTTTTGAATCGGTCCTCGACGTCGACCCGAACCTCTCGCGAGAGCGAGCCGTGGTGGAGTTCGATCGCTGCGCCGAGCTTTTTGAATCGCGAACCGAGCGCCTCGGCGGTCTGTCGGGTGTTGACGAAAATTAGGGTCGACTCGTGGCTGTCGACGATGTCTCGAATTAGCCGAACGTGGCTCGCAATCTCCTCGGTTGTTGCGAGTTTCCCCGCGAGACGGTCGTCTTCAGGAGTGATATCGGGGTTCGTCACCCGAAATTCGACCCGGCTGGCGACGTCGACCTCGACGATCGAAAAATCACGCTCGCTGTCGGTCTCAGTCGAAAGCGCCCCCTTGGTGTCCCTGGATCCGGTTAAAAAGGCCCCGACCGCGTTCGGGTCGCCCACCGTCGCCGAGAGGCCGATCCGCTGGAACGGTCCCGAAAGCAGTTGGAGCCGTTCGAGGCCGACGGTGAGTTGTGCACCGCGCTTGGAGGCGGCGAGTTCGTGGATTTCGTCGACAATAACGTGCCGGACGTCCGCGAGCGCGGTCCGTAGCTTCGAACCGGTGAGCATCGCCTGGAGCGTTTCGGGCGTCGTCACCAGCACGTCGGGCGGCTCGTTTGCCTGCTTGCTTCGCTGGTACTGGGTGGTATCGCCGTGGCGCACGTCGATCGAGATATCGAGGCGCTCGCCCCACCACTCGAGGCGTTCGCGCATGTCTCGGTTCAGCGCCCGCAGTGGCGTTATATAAAGCGCACAGAAGCCGTCAGTCGACCCCTCGCGGTCGCGGTGTTGGACGATGGCATCGAACACCGGCAGCATCGCGGTCTCGGTTTTGCCGGTTCCCGTGGGCGCGATGACGAGGGTGTTTCGACCGGTTGCCAGCGATGGAATCGCCCGACGTTGGGGTTCGGTCGGTGTCGAAAAGCCCCGATCCGACAGCGCCGCTCGAACCGTCTCGCCGAGGTGCCGAAAGGCGTCAACGCCCGCTGTCGCCTCGGTGTGGCCCATTGGTCGAACAAGCGGCGCGAGCCGATTAAGCACACCGCTCGCCGAACGCGCAGCCGTCGGCGTTTATCTACCCGTCGACGGCTCGGTGGTGCCACGAGGCAGTCGCAACACGACATCTGTCCCCGGCGAGCGGTCTTCGATCGAGATCTCGCCACCGAGCAGCGAGACCGTCCAGTAGACGAGCCAGAGGCCGAGGCCGGTTCCGTGTTGGAGCGGCGTCTCCTCGCCAGTTTCGATCGCTGTGCGTTCGGACGCCGGGATCCCCGGTCCGTCGTCGGTGACCGTAATGTCGACCCAGTCGTCGGTTCGCTTGACCGACGGTGAGACCGCAACTGTGACTGCTGGATTCGGCCCGTCGGCGTGGACGACGGCGTTGTCGAGCAGTTCGAACAGCGCCAGTCGGAGACGGATGTCGGCGCTGACGGCTACCGGATCGAACGGTTCGACCCGCAGTGTTGCCTCGGGATGGACCTCGGAGAACTCGGCTTCGAGATCTGTCAAGAGTTTATGAACGTCGATCGACCGTGTGGCCGTTCGACCCTGATCGAACAGCGACCGAACGGTGCTGGCTTTCTCACTCAGCCGCTCGAGACGGTTGGCGCGCTCGATAATGGCCGAGAGTTGCGGTTGGATCGCTTCGTCGACCTCGCCGTGCAGCATCGAGGCGTGCCCTCTGATCACGTTCATTCCGTTTCTGAGGTTGTGGCGCAACACGCGGTTGAGAACATCGAGCTGTTGTTCGTGTTCTTTCCGTTCGGTGATCTCCTGAAGCGCAAGTTCGAAGACGGTCTCGTTGTCCTCTTCGACGGCGATTCCCGAGACCTCAGCCCAGATGGTATTGCCCGAAAGCGTCTCCAACTCGAGTTCGACCCCTTCGACAGCGCCCTCGTCGAGCAAGCGATCACTGAACGCCTTGCGGTCTGTTTTGTCGTGGTAGATGTCGCTCACTGGACGGTTTTCGAACGCAGCCGCCGATTCCGCCTCGAAGATGTCGACGAACCCAGAGTTGACGAGTCGGAACTCACCGTCGGGGCCGGGCGTCGTCCGGTAGACGCCGATTGGGAGGTTTTCGACGAGGCGCTTGTAGCGTGTCAGCTCGCGTTCGCGATGTTTCTGTTCGGTGATATCTATATAAATGCCGATGTACTCCAGTCGGTCGGCGTCGACCGGCACACCACGGAAGAGGAACTCGCCGAACCCGTCGGTGGTCTGTCGGCTGATGGTGTCGGTTATCAGCTCGTCGTTGGCGATCTTGTTACGGGTCTCCTCGTGGGGGCGTTCCTCGTCAGTTGGGAGAATGAGGTCGTTGATATCTCGACCGCGAACCGACTCCTTGGCGTGGCCAAACGTTTGTTCGAACGGCTCGTTGACGCGCAGAATCCGCTCGGTATCCCCGTCGATAACGATGTTGGCAACCGGTTCGGGAATCGTCTCGAAAACGGCTTCGAGCCGTGTTCGCTCGGTGTGAAGCTGCCGTTCGACGAGTTTGCTCCGGCAGGCTTCGGCCAGTTTCTCGTTGAGCGGCTTCAACGCAGAGATCGTTAACTCGTCGACTGATCCGCGGTGTTTGCCAATTGCCAACACACCGAAGTCGGGGAGCTCCATCAGGTAGTAGTGCGAGCCGTCGTCGGTCGCTCCCGAAATCGGAACGGACAACCGTTTTGATGGGTCGGGAAGTGCAGCGAGTGCCGTCTGCAGGAGGTCGTCTGTCACCGGAGTGGCAGGGACCGTCGCGACGGATTCGTAGCCGGGCGCACCATCATCAGTCGTTCGGTGGAGAATCGCACCCACCGAGCAGTTGAGCTTTCGGAGATACTCGACGAGCGTCTGATCGGCGGTGGCCTCGAGCGTCTCTTTCGATCCAATCGACAGCGAGATCTCATACAGTGCCTGGATCCGTTGTTGTCGTTCGATCATAGTCCTCTGGTGGCACCGATAACCACGGGTTTGTTATAGTAGTCCAGATGGCCCTGGCCGTCGTAGGCGATCTCACCGAGCGTCAGTGCACCGACGACTGGTAGCTCGCCGTCGGTCACTGCGGCCAGCTCCGCTTCGAAATCCGGTTCGAGTGACAGTACCCGAGAGATACAGTCGAACAGCAACAACCCATCGGCTGGCTGTGACCCGCTCAGTGCCGTCTCGTATGCCTGCCGAGTCGCGGCGACGAGCGAGTCGGGGTCGCCCTCCAGAATCGTCACGAACTCGCCTTCGGGAACAGCACCGAAACAGGTGATCGAGCCGTCTTCGGCCACCGAGAACGGGTCCCGGACGATCTGTTCGGCATCGAGTCGACTGATACCGAACGGGTAGGATCGTGCAAGCTCGAAGAAGTTGTCTTTCGTGACCGTGGCGTTCGATCGATCCGCAATGATAGCGGAGTAAACCGACAGTGCGGGCTCGCCATCGAGGGTGTGGATTGTCGATCCCGTCGATTCGGTCACTCTGAACGGGCCCTCGATTTCTTGCCACCCGTGTTTGACGCCGATCGAAATCGGCGACTGAACCGCTGCGACGAGCGCGCTATCCCCGACCAACCCCTCGTTCGTGAACAGACAGGGTTGGTTCTCGTCGTCGAGCGTGCCTGCACCGCCGCCGATGACGTTCAAGCTGATACTATATGTCCGAAACAGCGCCTCAATGAACGACTCGATCCCGTCGGTGTAGGCGTCGACGAAAACGAACGCCGTCTCGTACCCCTGGTTCGGAAGCTCCGCATCGAGTTCCTGTCGAAATGCACGGTCCGGATCGCTGAGATCCGAGATGGTCGTAATCACAGGCTCGACCGAGAGCCCAATACTGACCACGCCAGTATCGTGATTCGCCCCGTGGTGGATGATCTCGGGAAAGACACCCCCAAACACGGGGACGTCAAGGCTAGCCAGCGTCGACTCGAACGCCGTGGACCAGAGTTCGGTCTCTGGTGTCGCCAACACCAGTATCCCCTCGATACTCGCCCGATTGTCCATCGAAACGAGCGTCTCACGGAAATCCTGGCCAGCATCCGTATCGTACCTGATCTCCATGCTGTGGATAGCCAACACATACTAGTAATATAATCCTACTGACTCACGCGTACTTCCAAGTGAAGTGTGATTCTGAGTCAGTCGTTCGTGAATGAAAGCTGAGAAGTTATGGTCGAACTGTCACAGTGCTGGTCAGCAGCACTGCTATCTCTCAGTTTTTTGGGAGAAAGGTGCG
>NZ_JAQFWV010000040.1:0-28950 GCF_056175805.1 Halohasta sp. A2
CTGGATAGTCTGGTTTGGGTGCTTCTGCAATGTCTGTATCTAGAAATTCGGCAGTTCAGCGACTCAGACAGGAGAATTTGTTATGTAAGTGATTCAATACGGGAGCTGTCTTGCGATAAACGGAGCAGCTCGTGTTCTATCCGATGGATGGTGCGTTTCCGGCGACCTATATCTGGAACGAACTCCGGGACCGCGCCCTCAACGAGGATCACGACGTCCAAATCGTGGGACTGTCGATATCGACACCATACGAACACATGAGGTTAATCGATGAACGAGAAATGGAGTTCGCCCTCTTTAGTGACCCGCAGAACAGCGTGGCCGACCAGTACGATATCGCCAACGACCTCGACGGGATGGCTGGCCTCAGCGAACCCCGACCCGCCGTCTTTCTGGTTGACGACGAGTTGACGATCCAGTACGCCTGGGTTGCTCAAGAGTGGCCCGACTTCCCCGACTACGACGCGGTTAGTGAGGCAGTAGCCTCGCTCTAACCAGGAGTAGGCTCTCTTTGTTTCCGTACTCAGGCTGACACCGGGTCGACGAGCGACGGCTCATCGTTTGCGGGGCTGTTGACCCGCTCGGAGACCGGATAGTAGTCGAGCTCGTCGTCCGGATAGGGTTCCAGGAGGTCGACCAGCTCGTCTGGATTACCGTGAAGCCACTCGGATTCGTGTTCGGGTGGCAGCATCACTGCCATTCGATGGTGGAGCTCGGAGACGAGGTCGTTCGGCTCGGTCGTCAGAATCGTGAACGTTTCGAGCGGTGTCGATGTTTCGTCCGATTCACTGGTCCCGAACTCGGCGAGCCCAGTTTGTCGGGTCGGCTCCTGCCATCGTTCCCAGAGTCCGGCGACCGCAAACGGCCGGTCGTCCTCGAAGGCAACCCGATAGGGTCGTTTGCGGTCGCCGCGGTCGGCCCACTCGTAGAAGCCGTCGACGGGGACCAAACACCGCCGCGAGTCGTAGGCGTCTGCGAAGCTCCGTTTCCGGCGAACCGTTTCGGATCGGGCGTTGATCAGTCCCTGTTCTTTGTCGGCCCACTCGGGGGTCAGTCCCCATTTGAAAAACTGCATTCGGTCCGGTGCGTCATTGGTGATGACCGGGAGTTCTTGACCGGGCGCACAGTTGTAGCGTCGCTCCAGGGGGCGGTCGGGCTCGGCGTCGAACCGCTCGCGGAGTCGCTCGGGGTCGGTGTAGAGCGTGTAGCGACCACACATACCCGAGTCGACGCGGCAACGGCCCTTAGCAACAGCGACTCGACGGCCGAGACGTGAGCTTTAGGGTGGCCCGCTCCCCCTGGTTCGGTATGCGAATCGAGAACAGTTTCATCCCGGTCCGCGGGGTCGGCGAGACGACCGAACGAACGCTGTGGGCCGAGGGGTCGACTGATTGGGACTGTTTCGACGGCTCGTTGGTTGGCCCGTCGACCGCCGACAACATCGAGTCGTTCATCGAGACCGCCCGCCAGCGGCTCGATGCTGGGGATTCGGCTTACTTCGACAAGGTGTTTCCGAGCAGCGAGCGGTGGCGACTGTACGAGAACTTTCGGGAGGAGGCCTGCTTTTTCGATATCGAAACAACTGGGCTCAGTCAGGAGTACAACAACGTCACGACCGTCAGCTACCACCAAGCCGGTGAGACGACCACGCTTGTCCGCGGCGATGATCTGACCGCCGAAGCAGTCCAGCAGGCCGTCGACGATGCCAATCTACTCGTGAGTTTCAATGGGCTACGGTTCGACCAGCCGTTCCTCGAATCCTCGTTCGGCATCAATGTCGACTGCCCGCATCTCGATCTCATGTATCCCTGTAAAACGATTGGCCTCTCGGGTGGCCTCAAAGCAATCGAACAGGAGATCGGGCTCGAACGCGACCGCCCGGACATTTCAGGCCGCGATGCTGTCCGGCTCTGGAAGGAACACGAAACCGGTGTCGACGGCTCGCTCGAGACCCTGATCTCCTACAATCGAGAAGATGCCGTCAATCTCCAGACGCTCGCTGAGACCGTCACCGACCGGCTTCACCAGCAGGTGTTCGAACAGGCCTGTCAGCGCTCGGTCGACTGAGCGCCCCGAAACAAATACGAACGGGGATCGATTCACCATTCACACCAAGCCCATCCGATGAACCCACAAATACCACCAATTATCGGAGCGAAGAAAAATAGTAGTACATTCGCACCCCCCTGACCGGGAAGTGGTATCTTGAGTGCGATGACCATGAGGACAGCAGTCGTTACGAAAATGATTTTTGCTGCGAAATCCCGTGGTTTGCTGGTCGTCAGTAGCGGGTTGTCGACAGCCACTACGCCCCTCTCTGTCTCAGAGAAACTAATATTTTGGTGGGACAAGCGGCGGTATCGACTCCAGTGGTCGAGTCCGGACGTTGATCTGCTTGCTACCCTGCGTCGGAGAGTATGGCGGCATCCGGTGTCCTCGAATGCTACTGTTTCGATTCCGCTGATTCGGTCGACTGCTGGTCGGTCGGTTCGTCCAAGGTGGTATTCGCTGATTCACTCTGGTCGGCGGTCGACGACTGCTCGTCGTGGGTGTCGTCGGACTGCTCGCCGTGGGTGTCGTCGGACTGCTCGCCGTGGGTGTCGTCGGACTGCTCGCCCGTCGGTGCGATAGCCTGTCTGATAAGTTTCATATCACCTGTTGCCCGGAGCGTCCCCTCGACGTCTGCACCCTCGTGGACGACGAGATCACCGCAGGAGACATTGCCCCGAACTTCGCAGCCCGCATGTAGCGTGACCGTCCCGTCTCTGGTCGTCACGTCACCGATAACAACCGTTCCGGAGTCGACCTCAATGTCTTCACGCGCCCGGAGGCTCCCGAAGATCGTGGTGCCGGTGCCGACGGTGATCGATTCCGCCCGGATATTACCGTGGAGTCGACAGTCGTTGCCAATCGTCGCGGGCGTTGAAACTCGCCACGCATCATCGGAGAGTTCCGCACCGCGCGGAATCACCAGCGGCGGTCGCTGTTCGGCATCCTCGCCGGTGAGCGCGCTGGCGAACTCGTCGGCTTTGGCCCCCTCGCCGAACCGGAGGAACTGCGAGAGGACGATGAAATAAAAGACGAGCGCGGGAACCGGGTTCCGCGTCAGAATCCAGCCGTTGGCCTCGAATCCGTCGTCGATCGTGACGTCGTCACCGATATCGAGGTCACCAGAAACGAGCAGTTGGCCGCCGATGTGGGTTCGCGCACCGATGTAGGCATCCGAGCCGACCAGGACGCTCCCGTCGACCTCGCAGAGCATATCGAGCCGACAGTCGCCGTCGACTTCGAGCTGTCGGCCGAACTGGACGCGCTCGCCGGCGGCGATCGTTCGACTCCGAATGCCGAACTCGACGTGGCTGTTGGAGCCAATCAACACGTCGCTGTCGGTGACGATATCGTGTTCTTCGACGGTCGTTCCGTCTGGGATCGAAAGCTCATCGAGCGGATCGCCGGGAGTTGACACAGGCCGACACAGAACGTGGGTGCTAATAAACCGTCGGTCAGACGACTGTCTGACAGAAAAGAAAATCCCCAGCGGTCGACCGACAAAGCCGCGGGAAGCCACCTCGTCGACCTTTTGACTCTCGGCGGCAAACCTATGTTATGACCGTTCTATCGTTCGATAAAACCGGCGTCGACGTCGTCTACGAGGGCACCGAGTTCCGCCTCGACAGCGAGCTCATCGAGGAGGCAACCGAGAAATCCTACCGTGATGTCACCGACCACGAGGTGCTACGAATCGTCGAAAAGGAGCCCGAGCTCTCGGGCGAGGCGACACAGATCGGTGATATTCTTCGCGCCGACTGAGGGTAGGGGCGACCGAAAGGCAGTTGCTGCCGAAGGGCGAACGCGGCGGTATGCTTTCGCTTGCGCTCGCCGGGAAACCGAATGCGGGCAAGTCAACCTTTTATACGGCGGCGACGCTGGCCGACGTCGACGTGGCCAACTACCCCTTTACCACCGTCGACCCGAACCGCGGCGTCGCCTCGGTTCGCACCGAGTGTCCGTGTCTCGATCTCGACGAACGGTGTGGCAACGACCGCTGTCTGGATGGAACGCGCTACGTCCCGATCGAACTCATCGACGTCGCCGGCCTCGTCCCCGGTGCGCACGAGGGCCGCGGCCTCGGCAACCAGTTTCTCGACGAACTCACCAACGCCGATGCGATTTTGAACGTGCTCGACGCCTCGGGAAGCACCAACGCCGAGGGCGAACCGGTAGAGGTCGGAAGCCACGACCCGGTCGAAGACGTGGAGTTTATCGAACACGAGATGAACCAGTGGCTGACTGGCATCATCGACCGCAACTGGGAGTCGGTCGAACGCAAGTCCCGGGCGCCGGATTTCGATATCAACGACACCCTCTCGGAACTGCTGACCGGATTCGGCGCCACAACCGCCGACGTGGCCGCCTGTCTCCGCTCGCTCGAATACCCCGACGACCCGATCCAGTGGACTGACGAGGATCGACAAGCGCTCGCCGAGACGGTTCGCGCACGCACGAAGCCAATTATTCTCGTGGCGAACAAGGTCGACATCGCCCCTGACGAAACCCTCCAGCGACTCAGTGAAGCCGCCGACATCGTGATTCCAGCGACAGCCGACGGCGAGCTCGCCCTGCGGCGGGGTGTCGAAGCCGGCGTGGTCGACTACAAACCGGGCGACGAGGCGTTCGAAATAACCGGCGATCTCAGCGATACCCAAACTGCAGGGCTCGAACAAATCCGCGAGGTACTGGCCGAGTACGGCGGGACGGGTGTCCAGCGCGCGCTGAACGCGGCGGTGTACGATCTGTTGGATCACCTCACCGCGTTTCCGGTGCAAAACGAGACCAAATGGACCGACGCGAAAGGCAACGTGCTACCGGATGCGTTTTTGTTGCCCGAAGGGTCGACGCCGAAAGACCTCGCGGCGGCAGTTCACTCCGATATCGCCGAAGGGTATCTGCACGCGGTCAACGGCAAAACCAAACGCCGAATCTCCGAGGAGTACGAACTCGCAGACGGCGATGTAATCAAGATCGTGAGTACGGCTTCCTGATTCGTACACCGGTGAGAATTGCTCGTCTGCGAGAATCGCTGGCCGACTCGTTTAGTCAAGAACTACCGGTGTGGTCAGTGTTACCAGTTTTGTCGCCATCGTAGGATGACCTCGTTGTATGGCTGGCCCTCGTCGAGATAGCGTCGTTCGAACACCTCGATACTGTCGTCTGCGGGCGGGTTTCTATCGAAGGGATCCATCTCGTCGTGGGAGTTTCGCAGCGTCGACCGCTGACTGGCCCCAACCGGGCGCATCTGTTCGTAGCGTCCAGTGACGTCCTCGCGAAGCCCCGTGAGGTAGACCGCGGCCGTCTCACCGTCGAGTTGGTCGTCGACGAGCACCCGTTGGTCGTCAGGATCACTGAGTACCGCCCCGACGCCCCGCTCGGAATTGGAAACGAAGTCGCCGACGGTGGCGTTGATCACCGCGCCAATCAGCAGCACCAGGCCACCGAAGTAGAGCCACGTAATGAGTAGAATCACACCCGCGAGCGCGCCGTAGGTATCCGATACACTACTGACTGCGATATAGATCTGGAACAGCCCCTGCAGGACGGCCCAGCCGATGGCGGCAACGACTACACCCGGAACGATCTGTTTGAACGACTGGTCGACGTTCGGAAAGACGTAGTAGAGCGGAAAGAAGGCGACTGAGAGCCCGATAACTAACAGCAGCGGATTCACCAAGCCGAGCCCTGGTATCGCCTGAAAGGTCGGCTCGAACGCCGCAAAGACGACGCTGGCAGCCATCACCGCAACGATGGCGACAGCGAGGGCGACAAAAACCACGAGGCTATCACGTAGCTGACTGACGAACGAGGTTTGGGATTCGGTTTCGTAGATCTCGTCGAACGCGGTATCGAGGCCGCGGAACAGTTTGAGCGTCCCCCAGAGAAGCGCCACCAAGCCGATAATCGAGAGTCCGGCGCCGTTCTCGGCATCGAGGGCACTGTCGACCGCATCACCCGCCGTCGGCGTGAGATACGTCGACGTGAGCGCTGCGAGACGGGCTTCGAGTTCACCCGAGCCAACAACCGAGACCGCGAAAAACAACAGAATCAACAGCGGGATCAGCGAGACGAACGCGTTGTAGGCGATACTTCCGGCCATGAACGTAATGTCCTTTTGGCTGGCCTGTGCAGCGACTTCCTTGCTGGAGTTGACCGCTGACGAGAGGGTCGGCATAGACAGTCACACGGCCGCAATCGCAAAAGTCCCATTTGCCGGTTTATAGTTCACTTACCCGATGCACGCAGCTCGGAAGGGTCCGTCGACTCTGCAGTTTTATTTATATACTCAGTGGGTGCCCGCAGCCGAGTAGGCACTGGCTACCCGAAGTTAGAGTGCGTATAACTCACCGTACTTCTCGGTGACATAGTCGATGAAGGCATCGGCCGTAAAGTCCTCGCCGGTCGCCTCGACGACGAGTTCGTTGGTCTCGTAGCGCTGGCCGTGTTGGTGGATGTTATCGCGGAGCCACTCACCGAGCGGTTCGAAGTTGCCACGTTCGATCGTGGATTCGAGATCGTCGATCCCCTCGCTGGCCGCGTCGTACAGTTGGGCGGCCATCACGCTTCCGAGCGAGTAGGTCGGGAAGTAGCCGAAACTGCCGTGGCTCCAGTGGATGTCCTGCAGACAGCCCATCGCGTCCGACGGCGGCGTTATTCCGAGGTACTTTTCGTAGAGTTCGTTCCAGCGACCGGGGACCTCGTCGACTGTGATCTCGCCGCCGATGAGTTCGCGCTCGATTTCGAAGCGGACGATGATGTGGAGATGGTAGGTGAGTTCGTCCGCCTCGACACGGATGAAGTTCTCGTCGTACACCTGGTTGGCCGCCTCGTAGGCAGCTCGCGGCGAGAGGTCGTCGGCCTGCGGAAACGCCTCTCTAAATAGAGGCACCAGCAGCTCCCAGAACGGCTCGGAGCGGCCAACGTGGTTCTCCCACAGCCGGGATTGAGATTCGTGAACCGAGAGGTTGCGGTGATCTCCGAGGGGCGTGCCGAACTCCTCGGCAGGCAGCCCCAGGGTGTAGTAAGCGTGACCGAACTCGTGGATCGTCGACGTGAGCGCCCCTATGGGGTCGGTCTCATCGAAGCGCGTCGTCACCCGGCAGTCGAACTGATTGCCCGAGGTAAAGGGGTGAGTCGAGACGTCGAGTCGGCCGCGGTCGAAATCGTAGTTGAGGAGGCTCAGTACCTTCCGCGAGAGGTCCGCTTGTGAGTCGGTATCGTACGTCCCATCGAAGGCGTCCGTTGCGAGGTCGACCTCGGAGGCCCGAATATCCTCGATCAATGGCACGAGATTTTCGCGGAGCTCGTCGAGAATCGATGCTGCCTGTGAGAGCGGCAAGCAAGGCTCGTAATCGGCGAAAAGCACGGCGTAGGGGTCTTCGTCGGGGTCGATGTGGGCGGCGTACTGACGTTTGAGGTCGACCAGTCGTTCGAGATGTGGGGCGAACTGCGCAAAGTCGTCGTTCTCGCGGGCCGACTCCCATGCACCGAGTGCCTCTGAGGTTGCTTCGGAGATCTGTTCGACGAGGTCGCCTGGAACACGCTCGGCGCGAACGTACTGTCGACGAACCTCGCGGACGACCGCCTGTTGATCGTCAGTGAGTGATTCGCCTTCGAGTTGGTCGAGGAGATCGCCGACGGGACCATCGACAAGGAGTTCGTGCGACAGCGACGACAGGGTAGAAAGCTGTTTCGAGCGGGCGGGGGTGCCGCCTTCGGGCATCATCACCTGCTGGTCCCACGAGAGAATTTCGCTGGCGCTTCCAATCGCATTGACTCGTTCGATTACCGAAAGGAGTTCGTCGTACGCCTCCGGCGCGTCGACTGCGCTCGCCTCTGTTGCCATACCTCACCATTCACGTGCGAACGTATCAACGCACTGCTGGGGACGGCTGTAGGTTTTCGGCTGGCGTCACGTGTTGACCGGCGACTCGACAACCGCCAGATAGATCTCGTAACACCGGTCGACCACGTCCAGTGAGACGCTTTCGGTCGACGTATGGGCCTCTCCCGGTTCGGCCGCGCCACAGACCACACAGTCGGTTCCGGCAGCGGCGAGCCAGCCCGCGTCGGTGGCGTGGGGTTTGGCGACCTGCTGTGGCTCGCCAGGTTGGGCGTCGGCCGCAGCAGCCAGCACGCGGTCGGCAAACTCGGGGTCGCCGCAGGCCATCGGCGGCAGGTCCTGGTCGACCTCCCAGTTGACGCCCTCGACCTCACCGACTGCTTCGAGGTCGACCCGTTCGCCCGGGACGGTTCGTTCGTCGACGGTCACCGAACACGAATCGGGAATCACGTTCCACGCCGAGCCCCCCTCGATCTCGGTCACTGCGAGACTCCCGTTGAGCCGCGTTCCCAACACGGTCGTCTCCGGAGCGTCCATTGAGCGAACGAGATCGACCGCATCACAGGCGCGATAGATCGCGTTCTCGGCGTCCGCTGGTCGACTGGCGTGGCCCGCCGTCCCAGTCGCCCGAATCGTACTGCCGCGTCGACCCTTGTGGGCGACTGCCACGTCGGTGACACCGGGTGCGGAGTAGCCGGTCGACCCCTCGGTGACGACCGCCCACGTCGGCGAAAAGCCCTCCTCGATGGCTGCCTGCGCACCGATTCCACCCTGTTCCTCGCCGACGAAGCTCGCAAACACGAGGTCGACGGTCGGATCGGCGTCCCGGAACGCGACCATCGCCGCCGCGAGTGCGGCTTTCATGTCTGCGGTGCCGCGGCCGTAGAGACGGCCATCGCGCTCTTCGATCACGTACGCACCGTCGGCGTCGACCTGTTCGGCCGTGGGCGGGACGACATCGTGGTGACCGACCAGCGCGAGCGACTCGTCGGTTGGGCCACTCGTGGGGCTCCGTCTGGCGATCACGTTGCCCGATTCGTCTCGCTCAACAGCCGCGTCGGTTTCGGCGCGAAGCCAGTCGACGATTCGATCGCCGACGGCGGTTTCGTCGGTGTGACTCGGCGTCGACACAAGCCGTTTGGTTAGCTCGCGAACGTCCGTATAATGCATAGCCGAAATATTCAGCGCCGAGACCAAAAGTCTCGGTCACTACGTGTGGTCGACCGATTTTGCTGAGAGTTCAGTTCGAGCGGAGGCTCTGGCGGGTACTCATTCGGACAGGGAGGAGTAACCGAACCGGAGTTTTCGTCGACAGCAACAGGTCGACACAGTCTGGAGAGATTCGTCAGCTTACGGTCCCACTACAACGGGAATAACAAACCACCTTCCGGGCGTTAGATGGCCTCGTGTCGACTGACTCACGCTCTGGAGCGACAGCCGCAAGCGGGTATACGATCCGACCGTTCGAACCGTCGGATATCGATGGGCTGCTCCAACTGGACCGAGCGGTCTGGAACCGCCGGCGGAGCGCCGAGTGGTTCAACTGGAAGTACGTCGAGAACCCCTACACCGACCACGTTCCGGTGTTTGTCGCCGAGTACGACGACGAAATCGTCGGGGCCAGACCGTTTCTCGCCTTCGAGCTCCGGATCGGCGAGCAGTCGACGGTCGCCTACCAGCCGTCGGATACGATGGTCCATCCCGACCACCGACGAGTAGGGATCTTTCGGCGGATGACCACCTACGCGCTGTCGCACTACCGGGGTGACGATCCGACACTGTTTTTCAACTTCCCGAACCAGTACGCCCGACCGGGCTATCTGGATCTCGGCTGGCGAACGGTCGCACCTGAAGTGACCTACTACCGTATCGAGACGCCCGCAGCGGTCCATCGCGGAGAGCGCCCCTCACAACAGGCACTCGGCGTGCTCACACCACTTATAAAGGGGTACTACGCCGCGCGAAAGCGTCTGTCTACCGCACCCGAGGGGTTGACCGTCCGACAAATCCAGGGTGCGGCCACCGAGCAGCTGACGGCACTTCATAGCCAGCGACGGGCCGCAGAGATTCACGCCGACAGAACCAAGACGTTTCTCGGTTGGCGGTTTGCGAGTCCGATCTGGGGGCGTCGGACCTATTTAGTCGACGAAGCGGGCACTGACCAGTCAGTCGCGGCGCTGGTCGCCCGAAGCCGGACCACAAGCAATGGGCTCCGACTAACACAGGTGGTCGACGTCGCTCCGTTGAACGGCGAGAGGCGGTGGCGAGAGGCGCTGTGGCGCGGTCTTCACGCGGTGGTCTCGACGCATCCCGAGACGGATCTGTATGCGGTCAGCGACGGCGCGATCCCCCATGACATCCTCTCGGAGTGCGGCTTTCTGCCGGACGATTCGCTTCCCGTCTCGCGGTTTACTTCCTTCGAGTCGATGCTCGTGGCCCGACCAAACGCCGATCCGACCGACGACAGCGCATGGCAGATCGGCGGGCGCATGGTCGATGATCCCGACAACTGGTGTGTGACGTTCGCCGAGCGTGATACGACCTGACTGCAGAAACGGAGTCGACTACGGTGACTGAGTCGAGAGCCGAACGGAGTACGTCGATCCTACTTTTTCGAGACCAGCCCTCGCTAGGGTCGGGCCCACAATTACAAAGCCATCGGCGACACCGGCGGCCGTATGGATAGCAGCCGACGCTCCGTGTTCGAGACGCTCGTGAAAGCCTACCGACTCGTCCTTCTCGGCGTGAGCCTGCCGATCACCCTCGGCGAGTTCTTCGACCCCGAAACCGGCGCGGAGTACGGCGTCTCGACGCCGGCGAAGCTCCTGATCGTCGCTCGTATGGTTCGGAACAACCTCGCCATCCCAACCGGCTCGTCGTTCGTCGAACACCTCGTTATGGCCACGAAGGCGCTCACGATCCCGGCCAGTCAAAAAGGGGTGTTGGTCGAATGTGGTGCGTATAAAGGCGGGAGCACGGCGAACCTCTCGATCGTCGCCGACTACTGTAATCGAGAGCTCGTTGTGTTCGACTCGTTCGAGGGAATGCCCGATCCGGACGTCGACGACCGCGAGCACGTCCTATTGGCCTCCGAGCGGGTTCACAGCTACGAGCGCAATGCCTGGGACGGCTCGCTCTCGGAGGTCGAGACGAACGTCGATCGGTACGGGCAACTCGAAGTCTGTGCGTTCGAAGTCGGCTACTTCGACGAGACGATGGCCGGCTTCGACGAGCCGGTCGCGTTGGCTTTCGTCGACGTCGGGCTGCGCTCGTCGGCCGAAACCGCCCTCGCCGAGCTATGGCCGTGTTTGATCGAGGGCTCGTATCTGTTCACTCATGAGGCCAAACACATGGAGATCGCGACGCTGTTTTTCGACACCGAGTGGTGGGCCACCCACTGCAACGAGACGCCGCCGGGGCTGGTTGGTGCGGGAAACGGGTTAGGGCTGCATCCGGGTGACAACGGCTTTTCAAGCCTGTTGGCGTACACGATCAAACACCCTCCAGAGGAGATGTTCGGAGCGGTAAACGATGATGGCCGCCAGAACGTGGTCGACCCACGAACCTGATCCAGCGAGCGGAGTGGAGGCCCTGAGAATCGCACCACGCTTATCAATGGTCACCGACTACTGAGGGGTATGAATATAGTGCCGGACACGAGCGCGGTCATCGATGGTCGCGTGTCCGAGCGAATTGACGACGGCAGTTACAAGGAGGCCACCGTGTTGGTCCCGGAGGCTGTCGTCGGCGAACTCGAATCACAGGCGAATGCGGGCTACGACAGCGGCTGGAACGGCCTCGAAGAGCTCCAGCGACTCACCGGCTACGCCGACGAGGGCCGGATCGAACTCGACTACGTTGGCCGACGGGCCAGCGGCTCCGAACAGGCGGGCGCGAGCGAGGGCGACGTAGACGCGATCATTCGGGATGTCGCCGAGGACCACGACGCCACCCTGCTTTCGAGCGATATCGTCCAGTCCGAAGTCGCGAAAGCCAAGGGGCTGTCGGTCGAGTACGTCGAACCCGAGGTCCACAGCGACCAGGATCTGCCCATCGCTGGCTTCTTCGACGACGAAACGATGAGCGTCCACCTCAAAACCGACACCAAGCCCAAAGCCAAACGCGGCGCGCTCGATGGGATGAGCTACAAAACCATCGACGAGACGGTCACCTCCGACGAGCAGATGGACGAGTGGGCCGACGAGATCGAAGCCCTTGCACGAACAAGCCGCGAGGGGTTCGTCGAACTCTCCGAGCCCGGGATGACCATCGTCCAGTATCGCGATTACCGGATCGCGGTCGCCCGGCCGCCCTTTGCCGACGGGATCGAGATCACCGCTGTTCGTCCAATTGCGAAAACCACGCTTGAGGACTACGAGTTCGCCGACGATCTCAGAAATCGGCTGCTCGAACGCCAGCGCGGCGTCCTGATCTCGGGGGCTCCTGGAGCCGGGAAGTCGACGTTCGCCCAGGCGGTCGCCGAGTTCCTCAACGTCAACGACTTCGCGGTGAAAACGATGGAGAAACCCCGAGACCTCCAAGTGGGTCCCGAAATCACCCAGTACACCGCGTTGTCGGGTGATATGGCCAAGACGGCCGACTCACTGCTGCTCGTTCGGCCCGACTACACGATCTACGACGAGGTCAGAAAGACCGAAGACTTCAGCGTGTTCGCGGATATGCGACTCGCAGGGGTCGGAATGGTTGGTGTCGTCCACGCGACACGCGCTATCGACGCCCTCCAGCGACTCGTCGGTCGCGTCGAGTTGGGGATGATTCCACAGGTCGTCGACACCGTCGTCTACATTGAGGCCGGAAAGGTTCACACCGTCTACGATGTGACGACCGAGGTCAAGGTGCCCGAAGGCCTCACCGCCGAGGATCTTGCTCGGCCCGTCATCCAGATTTCGGACTTCGAGACGGGCACCCCGGCCTACGAGATCTACACGTTCAACCGCCAGGTCGTCACAGTGCCGCTCACCGAAGGCGAGAGTCGGGATACCGGCGTCGACCGGATCGCCAAACAGGAGATCGAACGCGAGATCCGCTCGGTCGCCCGTGGCCACGTGCAGGTCGACCTCAAAGGCCAGAACAACGCGGTCGTCTACGTCGAAGAACGCGACATCTCCTATGTGATCGGCAAAGGCGGTGGTCGAATCACCGACATCGAGGACCGGCTCGGTATCGATATCGACGTTCGGACGCTCGACGAACGACCCGGCTCCAACAGGCCGGGTGCCGTTTCGGGCGAGGAACTCCAACCCACAGGCGAGGTGGTCCAACCCGAGATCACCGCGCGGCACGTCGTCATTCGGCTCGACGAACACGTCGGCGAGACCGTCGAAGTCCAGGCCGACGGCGAGTATCTGTTCACCGCAACCGTCGGTCGGGGTGGAGATATTCAAATTTCGCGCGGGTCGGCTATCGCCGAAGAGCTCGAAGACGCCATCGACCGCAAACAGCAGATCACTGTCGCTGCGGCCTAGCTCTCGATTTCGGGATGTCTTGGGTTGTTTATCAAGACGATTAACATCGGTCAGTACCACCCACAACAGCACCTGAGACGTTCAGTTTTGTAATACAGAACTCCATCAGTGTTGAAACGCACCGGTAGCTTCCTAAACGATAACGCTTTTTTGAAGCAAACAGAAATGTTGAGGTATGTCTACTGAGCTGAAGCGTGGGCTTGAGGGTGTGGTCGTCACTAAGTCCGATCTAAGTTACATCGATGGGGACATCGGACGACTGATCTACCGCGGCTACGCCATCGAGGAACTCGCCCGAGAGGCCAGCTACGAGGAGACGCTGTATCTGCTCTGGCACGGCGAGCTGCCGAACAGCGAGCAGTTGGCGTCCTTTTCCGAGGAGATGGCCGACGCGCGCTATCTTAGCGACGGCGTCTTGGAGGTCGTCCGCAACCTCGCCGAAGCCAACGAAGAGCCGATGGCCGCGATTCGGACGATCACCTCCGCACTGGCCGCCTACGATCCCGATGCCGACGCGGATGTCTCGGACGACGCGGCCAACGACCGCAAGAGCCGCCGGATTACCGCCAAGATGCCCACCGCGCTGGCTGCGTTCAACCGCATCCGCAACGGGAGCGAACCGGTCGAGCCGCGCGCCGATCTTGACCACGCCGCGAACTTCCTGTATATGCTCAACGACGAGGAGCCCGACGAGGTGCTGGCCGACACCTTCGATATGGCGCTCGTCCTCCACGCCGACCACGGACTCAACGCCTCGACGTTTTCGGCGATGGTCACCGCTTCCACGCTGGCTGATCTCCACAGCGCCGTTACCTCCGCAATCGGCACGCTCTCGGGGAGTCTTCACGGCGGTGCAAACGCCAACGTGATGAAGATGCTCCAGTCGGTCGACGAGAGCGAATCGGATCCAGTCGAGTGGGTCAAAGACGCCATCGCCCGCGGAGACCGGATCGCTGGCTTCGGCCACCGCGTCTACAATGTCAAAGATCCGCGCGCGAAAATCCTCGGCGAGAAAAGCGAGGAACTCGGCGAGGCCGCAGGCGACACCAAATGGTACGAGATGTCTGTCGCCATCGAGGAGTTCATCGCCGAGGAAAAAGGTCTCGCGCCGAACGTTGATTTCTATTCGGCGACAACCTACTACCAGATGGGGATTCCAATCGATCTCTACACCCCGATCTTCGCGGTCTCGCGGGTCGGTGGCTGGCTCGCCCACGTGCTCGAACAGTGGGAGGATAACCGCCTGATCCGGCCGCGCGCCCAGTACACCGGCCCCGAAGACGCCGAGTTCGTCCCGGTCGACGAGCGATAGGAAACCACGGGAGATGAGACGGTCAGTAGTACTGGGTGCCGGATGTCTCGCTGTTGGACTACCACTCGCAAGCGGTCTCTACTGGCTCGTTGGTGATCTCATCTTTGCGAGTGCGACCGGCATCGTCTGGGCGAGCGGGGTGGCATTGGGTATCCACCTCTACCAACGCTACCCATCGCTCGGTGCTGAACCGACGTGGGAACGAAACCGGTGGGTCGGCCTCAGCACGGGACTGATCACGCTCGCAGCCCTGATTGGAGTTAGTCCAACCCTACCGATCTCAGCAGGACTCCGGTTGGGGCTTGGCGTACTCGTTATCGGAGCCGGATTCGTGGGGATGATGACAGCTGCATTGGCCGAGTTAGCACGCTTTGATGTGTTGTCCGAGAGACGGTTCAGTTATCCGCTGAAGCCCTCTTCCCAGTTAAAAACTCCATCGCGCTGAACCACCTCACCGTCGACCGCCAGCGTCGACTCGGCGCTCATATCCGTAATCAGATCAGTGTGGACTGCCGACTGATTGCCGGTCTCACCCTCGGGCAGACAGGCGTCGTAGGCGCGTCCTACCGCGAGGTGGACCGTTTCGCCCATCTTTTCGTCGAACAGTATATTATCCGTAACGCGGTCGATTCCGCGGTTCATCCCGATGCCGAGTTCGCCGAGTCGCCGTGCGCCGTCATCGGTCTCAAGGATCTCGTGTAATACGGTCTCGCCCTGTGCGGCCGCATAGTCGACTACCTCACCGGACTCAAAGGTGAGTTGTACGTCCTGGAGTCTGGTGGCGTTGACCGTCATCGGAACGTCGAAACGGACGGTGCCCTCGGCATCCGCAGGCGCAGTAAACACCTCGCCCGAGGGGAGGTTGTGCGAATCGTAGACGACCGACGCGGCGCTGTTGACCGCCGTCCGGTTCGCAATCGAAAGCCACATATCCGTTTCGGCTTTCTCAATGTGGACCTCGCTGCCCGCGTCCAGGATCGTTTTGAGCTGGGCCATCTCATCGGCCAACGCCTCCCAGTCACGGAGAATAGCGTCGTAGACAAAATCTTGGTAGGCCTCAAAGGACATCCCAGCCTGCTGGGCCAGCGAGCGGGTGGGGTGGACGGTCGAGACCCAGTCGGTGTCCATCCGCGCCTCGCGGATCTCGGTGCGGGCGCGGCGATAGGCCTGTCGTGTCGGTCCTGGAACGTCGGCGGTCGCAGTCGTGTTACGGCCGCCGCCGAGCCGGAGATAGACGTCAGCGTTCTCTACGAGCGCTTGTTCGTGGCTGGGATCGGTATCGAACGCGCCGTCGTGGCCCCGTAGGTACGCGCGGGTGAGTTCGTCCGAATCGTACGTTGCCACGAGGTTCGCCCCCCGCTCGCCGAGGGCTTCGGCAACGGCCACCGCGAGGTCGTGGGCTCCTTCGGCAACGCTCACGACGACGTTATCGCCCGTATCAACGCGGGCGCTCCAGTCGACGAGAATCTCGGCATGGTCGTGTACGCGTGGGTCCATATCGGAACAGCCGAGGCCGGACGGCTTAAACATCGACTGATCGACACCACCTGAAAAATGGGAGCGCGGAATCAGGTCCGGCTCAGCGTTTCGGATCGTTTTGTTGGGATCTCGGTGAGCGTGGTAAAATCGCCAGCGAACTTGATGAGCAGATCGTCTATCGCAACGAGTCCGGCGAGCGAGCCCTCATCGTCGACGATCGAAACTCAACGAATCCCCTCGTCGCTCATCGTTTCGAGTAGTTCGTCCAGACTGGTATCGGTGTGAGCCGTAACCAGATCCTCGGTCATGATCCCCTCGACAGTCCGATCCTGGATATCTCCGTTGGCGGCCGCCATCGCGATCTTGCGGTCGCTCACGATGGTGTTCGGTTCGTCTTCGGCGACGATGACGACGCTGCCGACTTCCTCGTCGCGCATTTTCTCAACGAGTGTTGTGAGGTCGTCGTCCGTCTCGGCTGTGACTACCTCTTTGTGTGTGTGAGTGCTTCGATAGCCACTGGGACCACCAACGACCCGCTACCACTGCCAGCGGCCTACAGCTCTGGACGCTCCGGATTCGGTGGGTTGGCTCCATCTGACACTCAGTACAACGTATTTGTCGACGAGCCACCGCGCCAAGAGCGGAACCGATTAGCTGTCGCCGACCGACTCGCCGGTATGGAGATGCGGGTTTATCGCGGCCGAGCCGACAATCCGACCGCAGACCGGCGCGTGACTGCCGAGGTACTCACTGAGACGGCCAAAACGGGCGTTCCGGCCATCCGCGTCTGGCAGCCACACCGACAGGTCGCTTTCGGTCGACGAGATACCCACACGGAGGGGTACGCCGACGCCAGCAAAGCCGCCGACAAGCGGGGCTACCAGCCGACCGTACGGCGTGTCGGCGGGCGCGCGGTCGCCTACACCGGCCGCACGCTGGCGATGGCACACGCGGTCCCAATCGAGGATATTCGACGCGGGATGTGCGACCGATACCGCGAAACCAGCCAGCTGCTCGTCGAGGTCCTCTCGGATCTCGGCGCTGAGGTCATACGAGGCGAGCCGAGCGACGCCTACTGTCCAGGAAGCCATTCGGTGAGTAGCGTCGACAGCAGGGGTGAGCCACGTGGCAAACTCGCGGGCGTCGCCCAGCGCGTCCAGTCGGGTGCCGCGCTCGTTTCGGCCTGCCTCACAGTCACGGCCGAGGAACCCGAGCTTCGAGCGGTGTTAGGAGCTGTCTACCGCGAGCTAAACGTGCCGTTCGACCCCGAGACGGTCGGGAGTGTGTCGGCTGCTGGCGGCCCCGACGAGCCATCACGCGTCCAAGAGGCACTCGAAGCCGCAGTCGCTGAAAATCGCCAAACAACGATGGTACGTGTCGGTGAGGAGCCAATCCACGACACTTAGGGCCATCCCCTCCGCATGGCCGAGTATGCTGATTACCAACGCCGAGCTCGCCGATGGCCGCACCGTCGACGTTCGTCTCTCGGACGAAACGATCGACGCCGTGGCTGATGAACTCGAACCAGCGACCGACGAACAGGTAGTCGACGCGGCCGGTAGGCTCCTCCTACCGGGGGCGATCGACGCCCACGTTCATTTCCGCGAACCCGGCTACTCTCACAAGGAAACCTGGGAGACCGGCACAAAAAGTGCGGCCGCAGGCGGGGTGACGACCGTGATCGACATGCCGAACACCAACCCACCGACGACCTCAGCAGAGAATTTCGCGGCGAAAGTCGACTGTGCGAAACAGGCAGTCGTCGATTACGGGATCAACGGCGGTGTCACCGGCAACTGGGACCCAGACTCGCTGTTCGAACAGCCGCTCTGTGCGCTCGGCGAGGTCTTTCTCGCGGATTCGACCGGCGATATGGGAATCGACCTGGATCTGTTTGCCGACGCCGTCGATCGTGCCGCCGAGTCCGACCTAACGGTGACGGTCCACGCCGAAGACGAGACGCTGTTCGACGAGTCGACGCGCGAGGCCGACGCTGGTGGGGTAGGCCAGGCGGCCAACGCCGAATTATGGAGTGCCTACCGCACGGCCGAAGCCGAAAAAGCTGCCGTCGAACGGGCGACCGAGGTTGGGAACGAGGCTGGGGGGACGATCCACATCGCACACACGTCGACGCCTGAAGGTATCGATGCCGCAGTTGAGGGCTGGGCGACCTGCGAGGTCTGTCCACACCATCTGTATCTCTCGGCGGAGGATCTCGACGAACTGGGCACATACGGACGAATGAACCCGCCGCTCCGGAGCGAACACCGTCGACGGGAGGTATTTAAACGAGTTGCAGATGGAACGGTCGACATCATCGCGACGGACCACGCTCCGCACACACGCGAAGAAAAAGAGGCGGGCCTCTGGGAGGCTCCGAGTGGGGTTCCGGGTGTCGAAACCTTGCTTCCACTCCTGTTGGAATCGGCTCGACAGGGGCAGTTGAGCTACGAACGCGTTCGTGATCTCGTCGCGCGGAATCCAGCCGAGATCTTCGACCTCGACTCGAAAGGCCGGATCGAAGCCGGGTACGACGCGGACCTCGTGCTCGTCGACCCCGATGCCGCCCGCGAGATTCGGGGTGAGGACACGCATACGAAATGCGAGTGGACACCGTTTGAGGGTCGACTCGGCGTCTTCCCCGAACTCACGATGGTCCGCGGCGAGATCGTCTACGAACGGACGCCGGGCGAGAGCGTCGACCGGAGCGACGACAGCGAGGAGTTCGGTGCTGTCGACGGTCGGAACGTTCGGCTCTGAGGCCGCCACAGCCGTATCAATTCGGACCCGACACGGTTTTCTGAGAGCCCCCAGAACCGATAGGCAATGTTGAGTAGACAGTTCGTCCGCGAGAACCCCGACGCCGTCCGTGCTGCGCTCGAGACGAAGGGCGTCGACGTGGATCTCGACCGAATCCTGGACATCGACGAGGAGTGGCGATCGCTCAAAAGCGAGGGTGACGACCTCCGACACGAGCGCAACGAGGTATCGCGAATGATCGGCCAGCACAAACAGGCGGGCAACGAGGCGGCCGCCCAGGAGGCCATCGAGCGGTCGACCGAGCTCAAAGAAAACCTCCAAACGATCGAATCGCGTGCCGACCAACTGGAGGCCGAACTCGAAGCCGCCCTCTTGCGGCTCCCGCAACTGCCCGACGACTCGGTACCAGTCGGCGCTGATGAAAGCGAGAACGTCGAGCGTCGACGCGAAGGGTTCGACGACCTCCGAGAGCTTCCCGACGAGATCGTTCCACACTACGATCTGGGCGAAAAACTCGATATTCTAGATTTCGAACGCGGTGCGAAAGTCTCCGGCGGCGGCTTTTATTTCTGCAAGGGTGACGGTGCGCGGCTCGAACACGCGCTGATTCAGTTCATGCTGGACGTCCACCGCGAACAGGCGTACGTCGACGTCTTTCCGCCGATTCCGGTCAACTCGGCGTCGATGCGGGGTACCGGCCAGTTCCCCAAGTTCACCGAGGACGCCTACCGACTCGAAGGCGACAACGAAGAGCCATACGACGACGACGACCTGTGGCTTCTGCCGACCGCCGAGGTTCCAGTGACCAACCTCCACCGCGACGAAATCCTGCTCGACGACGATCTGCCGCTTAAATATCAGGCCTATTCACCGAACTTCAGGCAGGAAGCGGGCGAACACGGCACTGAAACCCGGGGTATCGTCCGAGTCCATCAGTTCAACAAGGTCGAACTCGTCAACTTCGTCCGTCCTGAGGAGAGTGACAACCGGTTCGAAGGGCTTGTCGCTGAGGCCGAATCAGTGCTCGATCGGCTCGGGCTTCCGTACCGGATTCTGGAGATGTGTACCGGTGATCTCGGGTTCACGCAGGCCAAAAAGTACGATATCGAGGTGTGGGCCCCCGGCGACGATATGGACGACGGCCCCGCCGAGGGCGGCCGCTGGCTCGAAGTCTCGTCGGTCTCTAATTTCCGCGACTTCCAGGCCCGACGTGCGGGCATCCGGTACCGACCCGAACAGCACGAGTCGGCCGACTACCTCCACACGCTCAACGGCTCGGGGGTTGCGGTCCCACGTGTCGTGGTCGCCATTCTGGAGTACTACCAGAACAACGACGGCACGGTGACCGTCCCCGAGGCACTCCGGCCCTACATGGGCGGCCAGGAGTTGATTGAGGGGCACGATCCGGTCGGCGAGAGTGCAGTCGGCGACGGTCCGAACTGACTCGCAACCCTCGGTTCGTCGACGACCGCGAGCGTCGATTCTATCGGGTTAGACCTGTTTTTTGCCTGCTCAGATAGTGAGCGTGTCGACCGTACAGCAGAGGTGTCGACGCTCCAATTTCCTTACAGCCTGACTTGCAGAGATATCACCAAGTCCAGGTCCAGTTGGCAACTGATCAATCCTCAGCAAATCACCGTTAGTAATGTAAATTTAACCAAAAATAGGGCCATATAGTAGATATATAAATAACAATATCTGAATAGAGTGCAGTTTCATTGCAAAATAGTCCAAAGATTTATTATTTCAGAAAATACTGTGTGTTGTATGAGTACGACACCGATCGCGGAACTGGATTTAGTGAGGAAAGAGGCTGCCGATGCGTCGACGATTACGATTCCTGATTCGCTACCACAACCCGAACAGACCGTTTACAGAGACCCGGAGTCGGTGATAACGCTGCTCGATAAGAACGAAACCGGTGACGAACTTTGTATAACGCTGTACGTGGCCAACAGCCCAGCGTTCAGCCACGTCGTCCCGAAAGTCCCAACTGGTGGATCAGCAAGCACATCGACGAGAAACGCAACCACCGTCGACGACCTACCACCGGGAATCCGATCGGTGTTCGTCTCGGTCGTCGATCAGGCCGCCGAGCAGTTCGGGATGTCGCTAAAAGACCCCACGCTGGGCTACGGCGTCTGCTACAGGGATCGCGATTCGCACGGCCCGTCGGGGATTCTCTCGTTCAAAACGTTCCTCGACGACGATCAGTAATCGATTCGGTTATTCGACGTCGATGGCGGCGGTGTCGTCTGCGCGTTCGAAGGTAACGTTCAGGATGCCGTTGTTGAACGTCGCTTCGGCCGAGTGTTCGTCGACGCTGACCGGCAGACGCACGCGTTCGTCGTACTCGCGGCGATCGCTCGCGGCGCTGATGGTGAGTGTCTTGCCATCACACTGGAGGCTGAGTTGGTTTTTGTCGATGCCTGGAAGATCCGCGACGAGACGGACGACCTCGTCTTCCTCGTAGACGTCGATGTGGGTCTCGGTGCCAAACCCCGCGTCGTCCATTCCGCCGGTCATTCCCTGCATCATCCGCTCAATCTCGTCGAAAATATCGCCGAAGGGATCTTCGCGGTCGTCTCGTCTCATACCGCGTCGTATGTGAGGATGGCTCAAAAGGGTTCTGACCAGGGTCATTCTCGTACCAAAATCCCTTTACTGAGGCCGTACTCGTCCGAATCCTTCAGTATTTTATATATGGAATTCGAACTGTTTTCGACCTGTTTTAAGTAGCTGTAGTTCGGTCATTCAGCTATGAGTAAATCCTATTTGGATGCAGGCGAGGACGTCGACGAAGACGACGTAGTCCGTGTTGGACTCAACGGATTCGGCCGAATCGGTCGCAACACGTTCCGCGCGATCCTCGACAACCCACGGCTCGAACTCGTTGGCATCAACGATGTCATGGACTTCGAGGATATGCGCTACCTCTGCAAGTACGACACCATCATGGGTCGCCTCGATGGGCTCGAACTCGAAGACGACGAACTCACCATCGGTGGCACCTCGGTCGATCTGTTCAACGTCCAGAGCCCAGCGGAACTACCGTGGGGCGACCTCGACGTCGACGTTGCGCTCGAATGCACGGGTATCTTCCGTACCAAAGACGACGCCAGCCAGCACCTCGACGCCGGTGCTGACAAGGTGATCATCTCCGCGCCACCGAAGGGCGACAAACCCGTCACGACGCTTGTTTACGGTGTTAACCACGAAGAGGAGTACGACGGCGAGGACGTCGTCTCGAACGCCTCCTGTACGACCAACTCCGTGACGCCGGTCGCCAAGGTGCTCGACGAAGAGTTCGGCATCAACTCGGCGACGCTCACCACGGTCCACGCCTACACGGGCAGCCAGACACTGATCGACGCGCCGAAGGCCAAACAGCGTCGCGGCCGCGCCGCCGCCGAGAACATCTTGCCCACCTCCACGGGTGCTGCCCAAGCGACCACCGAAATCCTGCCACAGCTCGATGGCAAGATCGACGGGATGGCCATCCGTGTGCCGATCCCGAACGGCTCGCTGACCGAACTCGTCGTCGACCTCGAAGCCAACGCCAGCGCCGAAGAGATCAACGACGCGTTCCGCGCGGCCGCCGACAGCGGCCCACTGGCGGGCGTCCTCGGTTACACCGACGACGAGGTCGTCTCCTCGGACATCGTCGGTCTGCCCTTCTCGTCGTACGCCGACCTCAACTCGACGAACGTCGTCGGCGAGGACGGCCTCGCGAAGATCCTGACGTGGTACGACAACGAGTACGGCTTCTCGAACCGCATGCTCGACGTGGCCGCCTTCCTCGTCGACGAGTCCTAACTCGGGTTTCGGGGTTCGACACCCCACTCCAACGAAGCGACGTATCCAATCACTTTTCGACTGCTACGACACACGTACACCCATGGCTTCATTCAACACGATCGACGATCTCGATGCCGAACAGCGCCTCTTGGTCCGTCTCGACCTCAACTCACCGGTCGACGACGGCGAGGTTCAGGACAACCGCCGCTTTGAACGCCACGCCACGACGGTCAAAGAGCTCGCTGAGGCGGGCCACCGCGTCGTCCTGATGGCCCACCAGGGTCGACCGGGCGGCGACGACTTCGTCTCGCTCGACCAGCACGCCGACATCATGGCCGACCACATCGGCCGCGACGTGGGGTTCGTCGACGACATCTATGGACAGAAGGCCCTCGATGCGGTCGACGCGCTCGAATCCGGCGAGGTGCTGTTGCTCGAAAACACCCGGATGAGCGACGACGAGTTGCCGGAAGAAGACCCCGAAGTGAAGGCCGAAACCGAGTTCGTCCAGACGCTCGCACCCCACTTCGACGCCTACGTCAACGACGCCTACTCGGCGGCCCATCGGAAACACGCCTCGCTCGTCGGCTTTCCGCTCGTGTTGCCCGCCTACGCAGGCCGCGTGATGGAGACCGAGTACGAGGCTAACACCGCGATTGCGACCCGTGAGTTCGATGGACAGGTCACGATGGTCATCGGCGGCACCAAAGCCACCGACGTCATCGGCGTCATGGAGACGCTCGGCGACAAGATCGACACCTTCTGTATGGGCGGGATCGCTGGCCACCTATTCCTTCGCGCAGCGGGCTACGACGCCGGCTACGACCGCCACGAGAACCTCGATCTCTACGACAGCCAGTGGGAAGCCAACGAGGAGATCATCCGCGAGCTGCTCGACGAGCGCGGCGACCAGATCGAACTCCCCGAAGGGTTGGCCTACGAGGACGATGACGGCGAGCGCGCCGAGCACACCAACGAGGAGCTCAACGCCGCCGACTACGACTACATGGACATCTCCGAGGCAACCGTCGAGAAGTACGACCCGATTATTCGGGACTCGGATGCCGTCTTCCTCAAGGGCGCACTCGGCGTGTTCGAAGACGAGAAGTTCTCGGCCGGTACCGTCGGCGCGGTCAAAGCGATCGCCGAGACCGATTGCTTCTCGGTAGTCGGCGGCGGCGACACCTCCCGTTCAATCGAGATGTATGGCATGGACGAAGACGACTTCGGCCACGTCTCCATCGCGGGTGGCGCCTACATCCGCGCGCTGACCGGTGCCGACCTCCCCGCAATCGAACTACTGATCGACGCTGCAGAGTAGGTGCAGTAGCTGCTCGGCCAACGATCATCTTGGTCGACCCGTTTTGGCGAGGGATATAGCTTTTATCTGTCGTGTCGATAATTCGACACACATGGCTGTCGAGTTCAGCATTTCGGCGTACTTCCCAGACCGGCCGCCGACGTGGACTGAACTGATCCTCGCCTTCGGCACTGCGGCGGTGACGTTCCCAAATGCGTTTGTTCCGTCGACGGTCTCGTGGCCCGCGTTTACTGGCGGGTTCCCACTGACTGGGCTCCTTGTTGGATCTGTTTTTGCGACATCCAGCGGTCGACGTTTCGAGCGGTGGTTTCGTGCGATTGGCCTCAAGGGTCGCGCGGTCGTCATGATCGGCCTCTTCGCCACGGCTTATATACCGGTGTGGTTGGAACTTTCGTTTCTCCCACTTCTCATCGATGGCGCTCAGGGAGCGATCGCCGCGACAGTCGTCTACATGTTCGCCCACCTCGTGTGGGCTCGATCGGTCTCCGGCTGGTACCCCGACCAGAGCTGACCTAACTAGTCGCTGCCGGATCGTCCAGGATCGGACACAGTTTCTTGATGATCGACGCCGACCATCCATCCATGAAACTCGGAATCGTCTCAGACACCCACGACAACCTGGACCTCGTCGACCGAGCCGTCTCGCGTTTCGAATCCGAAGGCGTCGATCGCGTCATCCACTGCGGAGATATCGTCGCGCCGTTTTCGGCGACGCCCTTTGACTCCGACTCCTTCGAGTTCTACGCGGTTCGGGGCAACAATGACGGCGAGTGGGCGCTCTCGAAGACCGTCGAGGAGTTCGGCACCTATCTCGGCGAGTGTGGCCGGTTTGCGGTCGACGGCGTTTCGATTGCCGTCTATCATGGCACCAACAAACTGCTTCGCGAGGCACTGGTCGACAGCGGCGAGTACGACTACGTGTTTCATGGTCACACCCACGTTCATGCCACCGAGCAACGGAACGATACGGTGCGGGTAAATCCTGGTGGGCTGCCCATTCCGGCTGCCGACGACTCGTTCCGCGTCGCGATGCTCGACACTGAGGCGTCGGGCACCGAAGCTGTCACACACCACCGGTTGAAGTAACTGGCAGTCGACCGCGTTGTATGGCAGACGTTCCATCCCGACGGCTCCCGAGCGGCGACGAACTGCCGTTGGTCGGTTTCGGCACCTACGATATCGATCCCGCTGAGACGACCGAGGCAGTACGAGCCGCACTCGATGCCGGCTATCGACACGTCGACTGCGCGGAGGGGTACGGCAACGAAACCGAGGTCGGTGCGGCACTGGCCGACTACGACCGCGAGGAGCTGTTCGTTACCTCGAAGATCCTCCCGAAACACCTCCACTACGAGTCGGTCTTCGAGGCCTGTCGGGATTCCATCGAGCGATTAGGCGTCGACTATCTCGATCTGTACCTTATTCACTGGCCGAACCCGGCCATCTCGCTTCGCGAGACGCTGTCCGCGATGGCGGGATTGGTCACCGACGGACTGGTCCGCAACATCGGTGTCAGCAACTTCAACACCTACCAACTACGGTTCGCTCGCCATATCAGCGAGATCCCGATTGCGACGAATCAGGTCGAGTTCCATCCGTGGTTCAGACAACCTGAACTCCGGGCGTACGCCGACGAGACCGACCTGCTTCTCACCGCAGCCGCGCCGCTGGCTCGCACGAAGGTGTTCGACGACCCCGTGATTCAGGATCTGGCCGAGGCATATGACAAAAGCCCGGCCCAGATCGTCATCCGCTGGCAGATCCAGCAGGGAATCGCTACGATCCCACGGTCGACCACGCCAGCCCATATCGAATCAAATCTCGCAGTCACCGACTGGGAGCTGTGTGAGGAGGATATAGCGCGGATTGACGGGATCGACCGCCACGAGCGACAGTACATGGTCGACCCGAGTCATTCGCGGTACGGGATTTCGACGTAGCCCACGCCCGGACTGTCGGCCAGCCACTAACTTTCTTTTGTGCTAATATATATCAAAATAATAAGTACAACATTAAATAGGGATTGTTCATCTATAATAATAGAGATAGTAGCATGACTCAGATAATCTGGATAATGGCGGCCGTGTTAGTAACGTTCACCGTGGGGTATATGTGGTACTCACGGTATCTCGCACAGTTTATCGGGCTCGAAGAGGACGCAGAGACGCCAGCCCACAAGCATGAGGACGGCCAAGAGTACGTTCCCTCGAAAAAACCGGTCCTGTTGGGCCACCACTTTTCGAGTATCGCTGGTGGTGCCCCGATCGTGGGGCCGATCACCGCCGGGGCAGTGTGGGGGTGGGTGCCCGCGCTGTTGTGGATCGCCATCGGTAATCCGCTGATGGGCGCGGTCCACGACTTCGTGTCGCTGACTGGCTCGCTGCGCCACGAGGGGAAATCGATCGGCTACATCGTCGGCGAGTACGTCGGCAAGAGCGGCAAGAACATGCTGCTATGGTTCGCGTTTTTGACGATCATGCTCGTGGTGGCCGTCTTCGCGCTGGTCGTCGGGATCGTCTTCAACAGCTACCCGGAGGTGGCGACCTCGTCGCTTATATACATCCTTCTGGCATTTGTATTCGGAATCTACCTCTACCAACTCAACGGACCGTTCATTCCAGGGACGATCGTGGCCGTTATCGCCGTGTTCGCGACCATCTGGGTCGGCATCGAGTACCCGATCGCCCTGTTTGAGCCGACGGCCGACCGTGCGGCCGATATCGGCGTGACCGTCCTCTTCAGTGGAAGCGGCGCGTGGGTTCCGGGAGCTGAGCCACTCGGCGGTGGCAATATCGCCGCGTGGGTGCCGGTCGTCATGATCTACGCCGCGATCGCCAGCGCACTCCCAGTCTGGACGTTGCTCCAGCCGCGGGATTACCTCTCGTCGTTCCTGCTGTACGCTGGCGTTGGTGGGGCGATCATCGCGATTGCTGCCGGGACGTTCCTGGGCACTTCCGCCGAGCCGCTGGTGATCGACTCGTCGATCGGCGCGTTCGAAGGCTTCTGGGGCATCGAAGGCGTTGTTCTGCCGCTGTTCCCGATGCTGTTTATTACGATTGCCTGCGGGACGATCAGTGGCTTTCACTCGCTGGTTTCGTCGGGAACAACCGCCAAACAACTCGACAAGGAGACCGACGCTCGCCTGATCGGATACGGTGGGATGCTCGGCGAAGGGCTCCTCGCTGCGCTCGCGCTGTCGACGCTGGCGGTCGCTGGGTTCGCCGGTGACGCCGCCGCTGGCGGCATTGGCGGTGCACTCCCGAACTTCGCCGCCGGTGGTGGGCTTATCCTCACGAGCCTCGGCATTCCCGAATCCGTTGGTGCCGTGTTCATGGCGCTCGTGCTCGTGAGTTTCCTGCTTACGTCGACTGACACCGCTGTCAGGCTCGGCCGATACATGATGGAAGAAATCGTCGGCCTCCCTGCGGGCCAGACTGATACGGGCCTCAACCTCAATATCGGCTCGATGGCCCGCGGCCGCTACACCAATCCGATCCTACAGATCATTCCGGCCTACCTGCTGGTCATCTCAGGTCAGTGGGTGACGCTGTGGGCACTGTTCGGCGGTGCCAACCAACTGCTTGCGGCGCTCGCTCTGTTGACGGGGACGATCTGGCTGGCCAACTGGGACGACACCAAACAGCTCGTCTCGACCGGCGTCCCGATGGCGTTGATGGTGACGATCACGATACTCGGGCTGTCGTGGCTCGTCTTCTATGAGAACCTGTATTCGAACCTGTATCTCCACTTCACCGGTGGACTCGAAGAGCCACTCGGGCTCGAAACGATCATTTCGTCGAGCGTCCAGATGCTTCTCGGCTTAGTGCTGATCAGTCTGGCACTTGCGCTGGTTCGGTTGGGGTACAACAACATCCGAACGGTCCGCTCGGGTGGATCGAGGCCAATCGCCGAACCGAGCGACGACTAACTGCGGCCACTTTTTCCGTGCTGTTTTTCGCCAGGTCAGCGCCAAAAGCTCCTCGCAAAGCGTGACAACAGTCCCTCTTCAGGCTGGCTGAGATCCGCCCAGAGCCGGAACGCGTCGGCGACATCCGCGACCTCACTGGCAACACACTGTTCCGAATCGGGGTCGACGACCACGAGGTTGATGTCGTAGTGCCCGTAGTAGCCGAATTTCAGGAGCGTTCGGTCCCGAAAGCAGTCGACGTGTGTTGCGACTGCGTCGGGAATTTCGTTGGCGATGAGAACGAACGTGATATCGGTGCCGTAGTGTTCCTCGTTGGGGTCGACCCACTCGTCGGCGAGTTCGTGGCCCAGCTCAACGAGTCGGTCGATCTCTTCGCGCGTCGGGCGCTCACGGTGACGGACGAACAGGAACTCTTCGGATGCGTGGTTCGCGTAGTTCAACGCCGGATGGACGAACTGCTTTTGGGTTTCGACGCGCAGCTCGCCGTACAGCTCCCAGCGTTCACCGCGGAGGTGGTAATCCTTCTGAAGGTCGTAGCTATACAGCAGCCGACCGGCGACGCGGTCGAGATACGGATCGTCCCACTCGGGGACGTTTTCACGAATCTCCGCCGGAAGCTCGTCGGCCTCGGGCGGCGCGTCGGACTGGTCGCTCATCGGCTGGTGGCACCCGTTTGGCTCTCGAAACCGGTTGGACACCATCCCAGCGGGATCGCCAGGATTACGCGGCGAGAGAGTGCCCAGTCGGCGCTGCGATTGATCATACAGCACCAGTAACCGAAGCAGGCAGAAATAGCCGACGGGTAGTATTTAAGTGGTTGACAATAAAAAGGATTGATTATGAAAGAGGCTCTTGCATAACTCAGCGAAACACGTTCACTGCAAAGCAGTCAATAAGCCCGCTCAACGGTACTCTGGCGAGGTTTAGCGTCCGTACGAACCCGTAGGTTCGGACGGACTGTTCAAGTCCGGG
>NZ_JAQFWV010000041.1:0-28016 GCF_056175805.1 Halohasta sp. A2
ACTATTGATGTGAGCTCAACAAGTTGCTGAAGCATCCCGCCGAATGCGGTTTGGTTGTTCACACACAGACGCATTCAGCGGGATGCCATGATACTCACGCTGTTTCACTGTCTTCGGTAAGAGCCATCGAACGCGTTCGTGGTGTTGCACGACGTGGTCTACTTCTTGCACGACACGCCCTCACAGCATCCAGCGAGGACTGTTTGGCTGTCTTCGGGACGTGCCTCAGAGTTTGGCCGTCGTTTCGTCGATCGCCTCGGCGTCGACGAAAACGACGACGTGATCGCCGGGGTGGATCACGGTGTCACCCCGCGGGGTGACGAACTCGCGTTTGCGCGTAATCGCACCGATGACGACGCCGTCAGGGAGGTCGGCCATCGACTCGCGGATCATCCGACCCGCGAGCACGCTGGCGTCGGTGATCCCGACTTCGACAACTTCGGCCTTGTCGGTCTCGATGAGCGCGAGGTTTTCGGCCTTGCCGGACTGGGTCAGGCGCGTGATCTCCTCGGCGACGACCACCCGCGGGTTGATGGCGACGTCGACGCCGACCGTCTCGAACAGTTGGACGTACGATGGCGTATCGATGATCGCCACCGTCCGCTCGGCACCGAGTCGACGGGCCAAAAGTGAGACGAGCAGGTTCTTCTCGTCGCTTTCGAGCGCCGCGACGACGATATCCGACTCGCCGATATGCTCGCGTTCGAGAAAGTCGATGTCGGTGGCATCCGACTCCATGACGGTGACCTGCGGGATTTCCTCGGCGATCTGTCTGGCCCGCTCGGGGTCCTGTTCGATCAGCCGCGGTTTGAAGCCGCGTTTGCCGAGCAGCCGGGCGACGTGGTAGCCGATCTCGGTTCCCCCGATGATCGTTACGTCTTCGTCGCTTCCGGTGGCGTGGTCGGGTGCCAGTGCATCGGCGAAGTTGTGGACGCTTTTCGGGCTGCCAATGACGACGACGCGGTCGCCAGCCTCGATGCGGCTCGTCCCGTCGGGAACGATCACGTCCCCGTTGCGCAGCAGCGCCGCGAACGTCAACGAATCGTAGCGGTCGGCCTCTTGGATCGTCTGGTCGACGACCGGACAGGCCTCGCTGATTTCGAACTCGGCCATCTGGACCCGCCCACCCGCGAACGGATCGACGTCGATTGCTGCAGGCAACCCCACGACGCGGACGATCGACTGGGCGGTCAGCAGGTTCGTACACACCATGTAGTCGACGCCGAACGCGCGCTCGGAGCGCTCCCAGGTGTCGAGATATTTGGTGTGTTTAATGCGGGCGATCGTGAACGCCTCGCCGAGCGCCGCCGCGGTCGAACAGGCGACGATGTTGGTCTCGTCGTCGTCGGTGCTGGCGATCACCATATCGGCGTCTTCGATACCCGCCGACACGAGTGTCTCCGACTCGGTGCCGTCGCCAGTGACCGTCAACACGTCGTACGAAAACGCGAGCTCTTCGGCGCGCTCTTTTCGCTGGTCGACGACCGTTACGTCGTGACTGGCTGCCAGATCGCCAGCGATGCTCTCGCCGACCTGTCCGGCTCCGACAATGAGGACCTTCATGCCGCCATCCCTCTCATACTCGTCGATAGCTGAGCATTCGGTATAGACGTTCGCATCCGTGATCTCGCTCGCTCCGCAATCTGGTTATAAATAGTCGGACTCGGATCGAACGGTGAACGCGACCTCGCGGCGTCGACCCTCGACATCCCTCACCGCCCGCTGGACGACGCGCTCGGCCTCGTTGCGGATTAGCGGGATCACCTTCTTGATGACCCACCCGATCGAGACCAGCCGCGGGAGATTTACGGCACTGCTGTCCGCCGAGTCGGGATCGAAGTCGATCCGTAACGCGACGTCGCTGGCGACGGTCACGTCATCGGGTGCGTCGGTGGGCGGCTCCTCGCGCTGTTCGACCTGCCAGCGACCGTTGGCGTCGATATCCTTGATTACTCGCCAGTCGATTTGGTGCGGCGGATCGACGTCGACGACCTGCGAGTGGGCCGTGTAGGTGAGTTTCCACCACGCGAAGTTGAGCGCGTACTGGGTGTCGACGCCGCCGTCGCCACTGAGGGTGTCGACGCCCGTCAGGTACTCGGAGTATCTCGCGTAGCGAGGAAAGTCGATGAGAACGTCGTAGATCGTCGCCGGATCCTCGTAGACGACCGTGCTAACGACGATTGTGTCCACACCTACGACTTCGGACGGGGAGCCCTTATACCTTCAGCCACTCGGACGGGTCGAATTCCACAGTCACTTATGGCTGTACGGCAAGCGGGGAGTATGGTCGAAACTGAGACGTACACCGTCGAAGGACCGGACGGCGACACAGACAGCGTTGAACTCCCCGTCGGACTCGTCGGCACGCTCGCCGAACAGGGCGAAGCGCCGACGCAGGTGATCAGCGATATCGTCGTGCAGGCACTCGCCCAGCACGCCCACGCGCTGGTTCACCACTCACAGGGTGAGACGCCACAGGACCTCGTCGACATAAACGAAGAAATCGAATCGATCTTCGAGAAACGCTTCGGTATGTCGCTGAGCGATGCGATGGGTCACAGCCACTAATCGGCTACCGACTGACCCGTCACTTCCGTTCTGAACTGATTCGTTCGACGTCAGTGCGTCGACAGCGCCGTAACCCCGTTTTTCGAGAGCACAATCGCGACCAGATAGATCGCAATTGCGGCCATCACGATCGAGCCACCGGCGGGCATCCCCATCGAGATCGAAAACCCGAACCCACCGAGAATCGAGGCCTGACCGAACAGAATGGAGAGATACATCGTCTCACGAAAACTCAGCGCGACCTGCGAGGCCGCCGCGACCGGGATGACGAGCATCGCCGCCACGAGAATCACGCCGAGCACCTGCATCGCACCCACGACGACGACCGCGGTCATCACGACCAAGAGCGTATTATATCGGTCGACCGGCAGTTGGGCGACGCGGGCGGCCTGTTCGTCGAACGTGATGAACAGTAACTGTTTGTAATTGACGAGAACGCCAGCGATGACGAGCACGCTCAACACAGCCATCAGCCGCGCGCCGTCGACGGTGACGACCGCGAGACTGCCGAACAGATAGCCCTCGATGCTGATGTTGGTCAGCCCATCGCCGTAGCTGATGATGAGCGTGCCGAGCGCGAAGCTCCCACTGAGCATGATCGCGATCGGCACGTCGCCGTACGTGTTGGTTCGGTCGGCGAGCCACTGGACGCCGAGCGCGCCGATAACGCCGACGATCAGCGCGCCGAACAGCAGCGAGCCGCTCCAGCCAGTGAGCGAGTTGAAAAGCAGGCTCACCGCGACACCGGCGAACGCCGCGTGCGCCAGTGTCTCTCCGATCAGTGCCATCTCGCGGTGGACGAGAAACGTTCCGACGAGCGGGGCGACGATCCCGATCAGCACGCCCGTCGACAGCGACTGCCACATGAACGGATGCTTGAACACGTTCGTGCCGAGGTAGAGATCCATGAGTCGACCGGCGATCCGAAACTGGCTGTAGGCCGTCTCAGCATATGGCAGCTCGCGAAGCCAATAGAGGATAATAAAGCCGATCATGAGGAGTGCGAGCAGGCCCACGGCTCCGATGCCGATGAGTTCGACCGTCTCGCGGGTCGATCCCTGTGTTCGGAGTCGGCCGAGTCGACCGGAGGCGGTGCTGTCGGTGCGGTCGGTGTCAGTGCTCATGCGTGCTCATTAGTGATCGTGGTGGACGACACGGCCCGAAACGCCGTAGGCGTCGGCGAGTGCCTCGCTCTCGACGAACGATTCGGTGTCGCCGTGGTGGAATAGTTCGGTGTTGATACAGGCGATGCGGCTGGCTCGGTCGGTTACGACGCCGATGTCGTGTTCGATCAGGATGATCGTAATGCCGTCGTCGTTGAGCGATTCGAGGAGTTTATAAAAGGCATCGCGGGATTCGGCGTCGACGCCAACCGTCGGCTCATCGAGCGCAAGCAGGTCGGCCTCCGAGGCGAGCGCACGGGCGATGTAGGCCCGCTGGCGTTGGCCGCCCGAGAGCTCGCTCATGCGCCTGTCGGCGAGATCAGTAATGCCGACCGTTTCGAGCGCCTCATCGACGGTCTCGTAATCGTGCGCCGAAAGCCGCGAGTGGCCGACGTGGGCGAACCGACCCATGGTGACGTTTTCGCGGACCGTCACAGGCATCGAGCCCGACTGCGAGGTCGACTGCTGGGAGACGTAGCCGATTCGCTCGCCGTCGTCGAAGGCGTCGACGGGTTCGCCGAACAGTTCGATACGCCCGCTGTCGGGTTCGTGCAACCCCAACATGAGGTGAAGGAGCGTGGTTTTTCCCGAGCCGTTTGGGCCAATGAGGCCCAGAAACTCGCCAGCCTCCACATCGAGCGTGATGTCTCTGACGGCGGTTTTCTCGCCGTAGGCGAACGTCACGTTTTCGAGGCTGATGACCGGGTTCACTGTCTACTCAGTGGTGAGTGGTCGACTGGCCTGTTTAGTGCTTTCATTTCGTTGCTCACTCGACGCCGAGTGCTGTTCGGAACCCCGGAAGCGTGACCTCTTGCATCTGTTCGATGAATCCCCAGTCGTTGTCGGTCCACTCCTCGGTCGTTCCCGAGCCGGGTGTGATGGCGACGGCCTTGCTCGCGGCGCTGTTTTCGAGCAGAGCCTGGATCGTGTCGCCGTCTTCGGTCGATTCGAACTGGTCGTACAGAATCACGTCGAGTTCGTTCTCGTCGATGATATCGATCGTTTCGCTGACCGCATCGGAATCCTCGCCTGCGTCGGGCGAGATACCGGTGATCGTGTGGATCTCGATCCCGTACCGCGCTTCGATGTACTGGAACGACGAGTGGCTGGCGAGCACGACCGTTGACGTCTCGGCGTCGTCGACGAGCTGTTCGTACGCCGCATCGAGTTCGGCGAGCCGTTCGTTGTACTCCGCGGCGTTCGACCGGTACGTTTCGGCGTTCTCCTCGTCGAGCTCCGCGAAGCCCTCGGCGATGGTGTCGACGACGTCTTGAGCGAGCACGGGGTCGACCCAGACGTGCGGATCTAACTCGCTACTGTCTGTGTCGACGTGCTCTTCGTCCTCGTGATCGTGGTCATCCTCTTCGTCGTGTTCTTCTTCGTCCTCGTGGTCATCTTCTTCGTCGTGTTCTTCGTCGTCCTCGTGACCGTGGTCATCTTCTTCGTCGTGTTCTTCGTCGTCCTCGTGGTCATCTTCTTCGTCGTGTTCTTCGTCGTCCTCGTGACCGTGGTCATCCTCTTCGTCGTGTTCTTCTTCTTCGTCGTGTTCTTCATCGTCCTCGTGATCGTGGTCATCCTCTTCGTCGTGGTCGTGATCGCTCTCGATCATCTCCGAGCCAAGCCCTTCGAGGCCGTCGATAACAGTGACCTGGCCTTCGTAGTCGGCTTCGAGCGTCTCGGCGAGATTCTGTGCCCACGAGAACTCCGGCGTATCGAGGTAGACGAACGCGCTGGTCGACGCGATTTCCCGAGGCAGGTCACCATCGGGCTCCCAGCCGTGGCCCGCTTGACCGATGTCGACAGGGTCCTCGATGGTTGCTTGGTCGCCGACGATCGTCTGGGACCAGTCCGAAAGGGCGAAAAACGCCGCATACCCCGACTCGAACTCGGTCGCCTCGCTCGCCACATCGTCCAAACAGCCAGCCAACCCGGCGACTCCAAGCGCTCCGGCACTACTCGCCAGCAGTCGACGTCGTGAGAGGTTCATACCACCCCCAAACAGCTTCGCCGGTAAAAGTATTATTATCCAATATACTCGAGTTATTAATTCAGGCCAATTATAGCCCCTCTTGTTACTAACCTGCTCGCGGGCGGTCGAGAGATAAATAACTGGAACCGTCGATCCATCGAGCCAAGTGGCGATGGATGACTCACGAGTCGACTGCAAAACTCGCAATATCGTGGCATTATTTCACGAAAAATCACGATTGAGATGATATATCACATACCATGTGAGATACAGCACACCGTCCTTTAAGAACGCTGAGCCGCAACCTACGGCCGATGGGAACCCTAACCGAGCTATTCGCGCCGGAACGCATCGCGGTTGTCGGTGCGACCGCACGTGAGGGGTCGATCGGACGGGCTGTCACCAGTAATCTGCTCGCGGATTACG
Source organism: Halohasta sp. A2 (assembly GCF_056175805.1). Classification (NCBI taxonomy): domain Archaea; kingdom Methanobacteriati; phylum Methanobacteriota; class Halobacteria; order Halobacteriales; family Haloferacaceae; genus Halohasta; species Halohasta sp. A2. The sequence continues at coordinate 6,127 of NZ_JAQFWV010000041.1, forward strand.
ATGGGACGATTATTCCGGTCAACCCCAACTACGATGAGGTGATGGGTCTCTCCTGTGTCGGCGAAATTGGAGAGGCTGCGGCCGATATGGCCGTTATTGTCGTTCCGCCGAAGATCGTTCTGCCAGCGATACAGCAGGCTGGCGAGGCGGGCGTGAAAAACGTCGTCGTGATCACCGCCGGATTCGGCGAAACCGGTGGCGATGGCGCGAGCCGAGAACAAGATCTCAAGCAGCTCGCGGCCGACTACGAGATGAACCTCGTCGGCCCAAACAGCCTCGGGATCATGTCGACGCCGAACGGGATGAACGCCAGTTTCGGCCCCGACAACCCAGAACCCGGCAGCATGTCCTTTATGAGCCAGTCGGGAGCGTTCATCACAGCCGTCCTTGACTGGGCCAACGACGAGGGCGTCGGCTTCAAGGACGTCGCCTCACTCGGCAACAAAGCAGTGTTGGACGAAACCAATTTCGTCGACCACTGGGGCCAAGACGAAGAGACCGACGTCATTATCGGCTACTTAGAAGGAATCTCCAAGGGCCGCGAGTTCATCGACACCGCCCGCGAAGTTACACAGGACACGCCGATTGTCCTCGTGAAATCCGGGCGAACCGACGCCGGCGCACAGGCCGCCTCCTCGCACACGGGAACGATTGCCGGCTCCGAGCAGGCCTACGAGGCCGGCCTCAATCAGGCGGGCGTGCTTCGCGCGGAGTCCGTTCAGGACCTGTTCGATGCCGCTCAGATGTTGGCGAACCAGCCAGTGCCCGAAAACAACGATGTCGCCGTCATCACCAACGCCGGTGGCCCCGGCGTGATGTCGACCGACGCGGTCGGCGACTCAGGGCTCGAAATGGCCAGCTTCAGCCAGGAAACGCTCGAAACCTTCTCCGAGCAACTCCCTCCCGAGGGGAACATTTACAACCCGGTCGACATCGTCGGCGATGCCGACGTCGACCGGTTCAGCGAGGCGCTCGACATCGCGCTGGCCGACGAGAACGTCGGCTCGGCGATGGTGCTGTCGTGTCCGACGGCCGTACTCGACTACGAGCAGTTGGCTGCTGAAACCGCCAAGCTACGGGAGAAACACGGCAAACCCGTTGCCGCCTGTTTCATGGGCGGCGATAGCGTCAACGAGTCGGCCGAAATCCTCTCCGAGGCCGGAATTCCGAACTACTTCGATCCCTCCCGGGCGATCGGCGCGCTCGACTCGCTGTGGGAGTACCGACAGATCCAGCGCCGCGAGTACGAGTCGCCCGCCGAGTTCGACGTCGACAAAGACGCCGCACGTGAGATTCTCGAACGCGTCAAAGGCCGGTCGGACAACCGCCTCGGCGTCGAGGCGATGGGTCTGCTCGAAGCCTACGGCATTCCGATGCCCGACAGTGCGATCGTCGACTCGCCTGCCGAGGCGCTCGATGTCGCAACCGAGATCGACGGCGACGTCGTGATGAAGATCGTCAGCCCCGACATTCTCCACAAATCCGACATCGGCGGCGTGAAAGTCGGTGTCTCGGACGACGAGGTCGCCGACGCCTACGAGGATCTCATCACACGCGCCCGAAACTACCAGCCGGATGCGAATCTGCTTGGTGTTCAAGTCCAAGAGATGGCCGATCTAGACGCTGGTACCGAAACCATCGTCGGGATGAACCGCGATCCGCAGTTCGGCCCGCTGATGATGTTCGGACTGGGTGGGATCTTCGTGGAGGTCTTGGAGGATACGACCTTCCGCGTCGCGCCCGTTTCTGAGTCCGAAGCCCGCGAAATGACAGAAGAAATCAAGACGGCCCCGCTCCTACGTGGCGCACGAGGCACACAGGCGGCCGATGTCGACGGGATCGTTGAGACGATCCAACGGCTCTCACAGCTGGTCGCCGACTTCCCGGCGATCATGGAGTTCGACATCAACCCACTGGTCGCAACGCCTGACGGCGTCGATGCCGTCGATATCAGACTCACCGTCGACCCTGAAGAACTATGAACACGCTACTCATCACCGCAACCGAGGAAAGCACCGGCAAGACTGCTATCGCGCTCGCACTGGCGAGTATCGCCCGCGACCGGGGTCAGTCGGTCGGCTACATGAAGCCGAAAGGCACCCGACTCCAGAGCAACGTCGGCAAAACGCTCGACGAGGACCCCATGCTCGCGCGCGAACTGTTGGAGTTGGACGCCGAAATGCACGAACTCGAACCCATCGTCTACTCACCGACGTTCATCGATGGGGCGATCCGTGGCCAAGAGGACCCGAGCGAACTCCGCGAGCAGGTCAAAACCCAGTTCGACGACCTGGCCGAGGGTCGCGACCTGATGGTCGTCGAAGGCGGCGGCTCGCTGAGTACGGGTGGCATCGTCGACCTCACTGACGGCGATATCGCCGAGCTTCTTGGCGCGACCGTCGTGCTCGTTGCCGACTATACCCAACCCGGGGATCTCGACACGCTGTTGGCCGCCGTCGACGACCTCGGCGAGAACCTCGGCGGAATCATCTTCAACCGGATCTCGGACACCGCGTTCGAAGTGCTCGACAGCGACGTGATTCCATTCCTCGAGAGCAAGGGTGTTGAGGTCTTTGGCGCGATCCCACAGGATACCTCGCTTGCAGGGGTAACCGTCGAGGAACTCGCTGCTGAACTCGGTGCAGATACGCTCACCGGCATCAGCTCGGAGGCGATTATCGAGCGCTTCCTCGTCGGTGCGATGGGTGGCGACGAGGCGCTGCGTTACTTCCGGCGCGCCCGTAACGCCGCGGTCATCACCGGCGGCGACCGATCCGATATCCACACCGCGGCGCTGGAAGCCTCCGGTGTCAAATGCCTCATCACGACTGGCGGCCACCGTCCGTCGACGGCAATTCTGGGACGAGCCGCAGAGGCCGGGACGCCGGTTCTCCAGCTGAATACGGACACGCTCACCGCGGTCGAACGCGCCGAATCGGTCGTCCGAAGCGGTCGTACTCGCGACCGCCGGACGGTCGAAACAATGGCCGATCTACTCGGCGACCGTGTCGACGTCGACGCGCTCATCGGCGAAGCCAGCGACTAACGCCCAGTAGTCAGTGGCTACCAAGCGGTAGTCGTTTTATATACGGTGTTTCTAACAAAATCAGATCGATCAGTGATGATGTCGAAAGTCGCGTCCGGCCGCACAAAGCGACGTCAGTGTTCTTCGTAGGCGAGATTCATCAGCCACTGCGAAAACGAGTCGCTTCGGGGGTCTACCTCCTCTTCGCCAATGAACGGCGAGAGCATGTCGCCAGCCATCAGCAGCCGGAAATCGAGGTCCCGAGCCGCGGGTTCGAGATAGTAGGTGTTGTGACCGTTGTAAACCGTCTCTTCGCGCTTGATTAGTCCGGACTCCATCAGCGCCTCGGCGATTCGGCTTCCTTTTCGAGACGAGACATCGAGCTTTTTCCAGAAATCACTCTGATGGATTCCACCAGTCTCACGGATCAGTTCCAGCCCGCGATACTCGTCTTCGGAGAGACTATCTTCGATCTCGGAGGCACTCATATAGGTGAACTCCGAACGCGAGTCGCTTAAATCCTGCTTTCGACCCGTCGAAACGCGGTCTGACAGGGCGGCCCATCAGCAAACCAGTAGCGGTCGACGAGTCCGGACGCCCGATGGTCAAGCTGAATCAGCGATGCGGACCGAGTTCCGAAGCCATCTCCATGAACACAGACGCCGTACTCGTGGTCACCGAGCGCCTCGCCCGCCCGGTCGATCCACTCTCGGGCCGACTCATCAGGGTCGACTTCGAGTGCGGCTCGAAGTGTCGTCGCGTTGTCGGCCTGTTGTCGACCGACCGTGGAGCGACCGTCGGGTTCGAAGAACTCGCCGTCGGCACCGACGTTGACGACGACGTGGACGCCAGGGTCGAACTCGGCGCTGACGAGTTCGCCGTCCCATTCGAGAAGTACCGCCCGTTCGGCGTCGGCGACAACGAGGTTGAAGCCGGCGTACGAGTGGGCGATCACAGATTGCCGTACGTGTTCGACGGCCTCGGTGGTCGACCCGCTCGCTAAACAGTCAGCGACGAGCTGGCCCCGCGAGCGATCTCCTTCACGGTCGACCCACCGGTTGGTGATCGCCACGAACAGCCCGTGTTTGTTGTAGCCGATCCACGTCCCGCCCGCCGTGGTGTCGCGCGGGGCGATGGTTCTCGGATCGTCGCGGTACCGACTGGGTGGTTCGGATGGTCGACCCAGCGCTTCGTCGCGGTTGGCGGCGGTGACCACCGACGCATCGTCGAAAACCTGCCACGCGAGGACGAGGGTACACACGGCCGACCGTAGCACCCTGCCGTATAAAATATCGCCGTTGACCGTTGGCAGTTGAACTACTTGTCTGGCGTGTCCGACCGGTCGGGACCCCTGTCTGCCGGCGCAAACGTATCAAAACAGCGCCAACAGCGGTAGTACTTGTCTTCCGGGCGAAACAGTGCCCCACCAGTCCGTATTCGGGAGACGAACAGCGTGCGGTCGCAGTTGGGACACGAGGGCTTGCCCATACGACGAGTCGGCCGTCGGTACTTCGTTGTATTGAACTCCGGCACGACCCGCCAGAACCGATGGGCATAACACGACTTCACTCAAAAGAGAAAGTCAACCCACATGTCCAATAGTGATACTTCCCACCGACGCCGGAATGATGTGGTCGACGATGCAATCGAGACGAACCTCCTCATTACGGTGTCGGGGCCACCGGGCTGTGGCGCGACGACGCTCTGTCGACGCCTCTCGGAGGTGATGGACTGCCCGTACGTTTCTGGCGGCGACATTTTCCGCGAACTCGCCGAAAACGGAGATCTGAGTCTCCATCAACAGACTGCAGAGGCCGAAACGTCGGATTCGATCGATCGAGCGCTCGACGAACGGCTCCGGTCGATCGCCGAAAAATGGGGTGCAGCCGACAAGCCGTTCATCCTCGAATCACGACTGGCAGGCTGGCTCGCTGGCCCCCATGCTGACCTGCGGCTCTGGCTCGATGCCCCCGAAGAGGTCCGCGCCAAGCGAATCGAGGGCCGAACCGAAACCGACGCTGAAATGCGTGTGCGCGAAGTCAGCGAGGCCGGTCGGTACCAGGCCTACTACGACATCGACGTCTCCGACAGGAAGTTTTACGACCTTCAGCTCAACACGGCGCGCTGGAGCAAAGAGGGCGTCTTCCAACTGATTCGGGCTGCCATCGAATCGTACGACGTCGACGCAGACGAGGGTCCTTTCGAGACGCCTCCGGTCGACATCTGATTCAGCGCCTCGTCGACAAACGATTTTGAACGGCCCCTGATGACAGCGACTCGGTGGCGTGGCCAGCAGTCGACAGTTCTTGTTTATAACGTATGAAGCACCTACTCCGACCGAACCAGACGGTAGGTAGCCCCTACTCCGATTTGACGGTGTGATTCCACTCGGCAAACGGCGTTCCGGTCGACGAGTGAGCGATGTACGCTTGTTGCATCTCTCGAACGGCCTCGGAAAACGTCGCGCCCGAATCGAGCCCTGAGCGAACGCAGTCGAGTTTCCACTTGCTTGGGGTTTGTCGCTGGTCCCAGCGGGCCTCGATCGGAGCGAGATAGCGGTCGATCGTTTTGTCGCTCACAGTCTGCTCTCTGAGCCCTCGACGGGCAAGTTCGAACAGTTCGGCGTACAGCGTGGTCGAATCGGTTGTTTCGTCGCCGTCAGCGGTGATCCATGCCAACTCCGCGTCGATTCCATCGCGTACCGCATTATAAAACGCGTTTTCGGCGGTCGACTGATCGAGCGTCTTGACGGGGTGGTCGGTTGCGAGAAGCCCGCGGATAAGGCCGGTCACCAGACACTGGACGCCGATAATGTCGTCGACGGTCGGCTGGGTCGGGATCGGTCGGTACTCGATGCGAATCGATTGCTCGGTGCCGTCGCCGACCGGCTGGCCGCCGGTCACCGCACGAAGCCAGCGCCAGTAGGTCCCACGTTTGTGGTCGAGCTCCCAGAACTCGTCGGCGAAGCGTTCGCGTGGGCCATCGACCAACCACTCTCTGAGAAACGGCGCGAGGGTCGGATCGTCAACCAAGAGATCGACCACGTCCGTCACCGAGTCGATTTTGTCCGGGAATTTGACCTTCTCGCACGCCTCGTTGATCGACTGTTCGAAGACGTCGATTCGGAGTTCGTGGTGAGTCTCATCGAGGAGCGCATGGGGGTCGTCGACGTCATACAGGTCGACTGGGAGTAGCGGTGAGTTCGACGTGAGTGCGAGCACCGGCCCGAGCGTCGCGATGGCGGCGTTGTAGGCGTCAGCGAACGTACTGGAATCCGGTATCTGTAGGTGTGGCTGGATCGAACTCGTGAGCGATTCGACGAGAATCGAGGGGAACTCGCAGTTCGCGCCCGGCACCGAGATCGAAACGCTCCCGCCGCACCGATCGAGAATTGCGGTGTCGAGCGCGCTGTACCGCGGCGATCGAGCCATGTTGGTGGCGATGAGGACGCCGTCTTCGCGGTCGACGTCACCCAGATATGACCGGGTGCCCGCTGCCGGTGGGACGGTCCACATCGCATCGAGCACGATCTCACAGTCTTCGGCGCGGGCGGCGGCCTGCGTCGACTCGTAACTCGCGCTGAGTTTGTCGGCCTGCGATTCGATTCCCGCTTCGGTCAGACGGTCGGGCGAGGTGTTCAGTTCTGCGTTATGGACGCCGAGTTCCTTGTCGCAGTCGGCTTCGAACACGGAGTGCGGCAGTCGCGCGAGTGCACCGTCGTCGTCGACCGCATACACTTCCAGCTCCAATCCGATTCCGTAGCTCGGTGAGTCGAGTTGGCCCGCGAGTATCGCCTCGGTGAGCCGATCCGATTGGTCGTCGATCCGACGATCGAACTCGATGGCCGTCTCCGCCAAGCGGGATTTGGCGACGAGATCCAGAAACCTGCGCTGGTGCATTTTCCTGACGGTCGCAAGCCACGTTGATAGGCCTGTCGCAGACGGCAGTCGACCGTCGGGTAGCCACTGGCTACGGCAGACAGTACGACTCGTAGATAGTGGCTACGAGCGAGGGTCGACAACGTAGGGACTGACTACTGGGGCTATGGTGGGTTGGGCGATACGGTTGTGACACGTCGCACGAAGCGATGAACACGGATTTATTCACCCGACCGGTAGGTCGACCGTGCAGATCGTGGGCTACGATTCGGCCGGTGGTGGACTTCTCGTCAGCGACAGCGAGCAGGTCACCTACCGTGATCTCGAAGCGGGGACCACGCTCGAATACACGCTCGGTGATCGACACTGCGCGGGGACGATCTCCGATGAGACCCACATTTGTTGTACGAATCCGACCGCACCCTTCTGTCGAGACCACCAACGGACGTGGGTCTGTGCGGTGTGTACCGGCACCTGTCTCAAAGACGAGATGGACTGTTTCGACGACCACGCGATCTATCTCGCAGCGTTCGCGCCCGATACGTTCAAAGTCGGTGTCACCAAGGCGTGGCGGCTCGAAACCCGACTCCGCGAGCAGGGCGCAGATCGGGCCGCCCATCTCAAGACGGTAGATGACGGCCGAATCGCCCGCCAATTGGAAGCCGAGATCGCCGAGGAGATACCCGACCGCGTGCGAGTCCCGACCAAGCTGGCCGGACTCGGCCAGTCGGTCGACCAGTCGGCGTGGGACGGCCGTCTCGATGCGTTCGATCCGATCGAGACCTTCACGTTCGACTACGGCCTCGAACTCGATCGCCAGCCGGTCGACGAGACAATCGCGACGGGGACGGTTCGCGGGACGAAGGGTCGGCTCTTGATTCTCGACCGGGGCGGATCGACCTACGCGGTCGATCTCCGGGATCTCGTCGGCTATACTGTAACGGAAGGCCGTGAAAGTCGAAACCTCCAGTCGAGTCTCAGCTCGTTTTGACGAGGAGGTCTGGATGAACAACCGTTTTCCCTCCCCCGGCCGAATCGTGAGCCATGACAGACGACGAATCACGGACGGCGGACGAGAATGACGAGGCGTCGACAGAGGTCGACGAGAATCAGTCGAACGGCGAGAGCCAAGAAAACGACGAAAGCGAGGAGAAATCCTTCCGCGAGCGTGTCGAAGAGATCCGCGAGAAGCGCCAACAAGAACGCGAACAGCGGGGCGAAGATGGCGCGCCGAACCCCGAAGGGATGATGGGCGGTGGCCCCGGCGGCCCCGGTGGAATGGGCGGCGGTGGCGGCAACCCCTTCGCCCAGATGATGAGCGGCATGATGGGCGGTGGCCCCGGCGGCCCCGGTGGAATGGGCGGCGGTCCCGGGGGTCCCGGCGCGCGCGGCGAGCAGTCGAGCGAGGGCAACGAACAGCTGGTTCGAGAGGTTCGACAGCTTCGCGACGAGGTTCGGGACGTCAACCGCGAGCTCCGGCGGATCGCCGACGCGCTCGAAGACTGATTGCAGTCGGTTTTGATCAACTATCGTGATGGGTTCGAATCGAATTCGTTAGGTATTACCACGACGTTCGTTCGCTAATGGACGATCCTGCGCCACCGACTCGCTCGACCGGTGGGCCCGCGCTCTCGCGACGGATGGCACTCGTTCTCGCAGGGGGTGGCTTGTCGACCTCGCTGACGGGCTGTCTCGCGGTTCGACAGACGGTTTCACGGCGGTTGCGGTCCGATGGGCTGAACGTTCTCTGGTCGAGCGAGCGAACAACTGAGTACGGTGGGAACCACCACCAGTTCGCTGTTCTCGACTCCGATAGCGAGACGATTATGGTCGCTCCACACAGCAGTCACACCGACAACACCGACTGTGGAATCACGGCATTGGACGCCGGCGGCGAGTCAGCGTGGCACTCGTCGACCGACCCCGAGTACTGCACACCACACGCGATTGGCGATATCGCTGTCGGGAGCCGGAGCGGCGAGCCCGAGATATTCGCCAGCACCGAACAGGGCGAGGTGCTCGGATTTGATCCAATGAGTGGCGAGCAGATCTTCGAGGTCGACGCCCTCGAATCGATCGGCTACACCGCGCCGGTCGTCGGCGAGTTCACCTCGTCGAATCAGGTTATCGCCGCCGATTTCGAGGGGATGATCGTCGCGATTGATGCGGACTCAGAGATCGTCTGGAGCCACGACCTCGACACCCGAATCAGCGTTTCCCCGCTTTTGGGCGACCTCACAGACTCCGGCGAATCGACCCTCGCGTTCGCGTACGGTCGACGCGATGAGTCCGATGTCTCGCTGTTCGGCCCCGATGGCGAGCACCGATGGACCGAACCCGTCGACGCGACGCCCTGGTCGTTCGGCCACTACGAAACGTCTGACGGGCCGGTGTTCGCGGTTGGTACCGTGGAGTCGGCCGCCTGTATCGATCCCAGCGGGGAGACGCGCTGGACCGTCCCGTTTGACGAGGCCGTTTCGGTCAGCGAGAGCCACGACGACCAGTTGATCCTCGGCGTCGACGACGGGATCGTTCGGTCGGTCGATATCTCTGATGGCGGTATCGAGTGGGTGCGAACGATCGAAGACGGCGATGACAAAGAGATGAGCGACCCGGTCGTCGGTGATCCCGTTGGTGATGGCACCGCGATCATCGCGGTGACGACGTACGCGGGTAAGGTAGTGCTGCTGGATACCGCCGGTGAGATTCTCGCGCGATACGATCACAACGAGCCGATCTATGTTTCGGCGAGGTTTGCCGATCTTACTGGCGACGGAAGCGACGATCTGGTCGTGATGGATGGCTACGGTCGACTGCTGGCGTTCGAGTTCTCGCCCGATTCGTAGAGTTCGGAACACCTAACCGACCACCACACGGCGATGAGAGTGATGAGCATCGCCGCCGAGCGAATCGAGATCCTGTTCGATCTGGCCACGTCCAGCGCGTCTGCTGGCGAGTTCGACCGCTCGCGGGAGTACGTTCGGTTGGCTCGCCGGATCGCCGAGCGAAATCGCTGTGGACTCCCTCGAGAGTTCAAGCGGTTTACTTGCCAGCAGTGCGATGTCGCGCTTCGCCCCGGCATCAACGCTCGTGTGCGACTCAACAACGGTCACGTCGTGATCCGGTGTGACTGCGGCGCCACCCGCCGCTACCCGTATAAGTAGCTGTCAGTCGACTACAACTGCCACGAGATCGGGACGCTCTCCGAAGATCGAATCCACGCCTCGTCGTTCTCGCTATTGTAAATTTCGACCGCCCCGTCGACGGTTCGAATCAGCAACTCCCCCTTTCCGTGTGGTTTGGTCCCAGCCATCGTGATAGTTGGACCCGAGTACCACAGCTATATGAATGTGTTCGACAACGATCTGTCCGTTTTGCGTATAAAAAGGGATATACAGCGACCGAACTACTATGTCTCCCGTGTCGGTGCGGGCGTCTGAATCTCGATCCCGACATCCTCAGGCGTGATCACGTCGGGCAGTTCCTCCTCCCGGTCGCCAGCGATGTCGGCGAGAATCTCTTTGATATAGGCGTTGAACAAGTGGGGGTGTTCGCTCATCGGGAAGTGGCCGATCTCGGCCATTTCCACTGCTGTCGCACCCTCGCCGATCCCCTCGGCGGTCTGTCGACCGTCTTCGGGCGTCGTCAGGTAGTCGTACTCCCCGTTGACGATGTAGAGGGGCACCTGATCGGCGTTCACGTCTCCCAGTTTATCGCGGTAGTCGTGGTCGACCGAGTAGTAGTACAGATCGCCCTTGAACACGCCCGTCGCGCCCTGCTCGTACAGATACATCGTCTCCCGCTTGGGCTGTTCCGGGCTCTGTGGGGCCATCAGTCCCCAACAGGCGTAGGCGTTGACCTCCGTCGTGTTGACGTGTGGGTGGTCCAGCCAGTCGATGTAGAAGCCGGGGCTGTGAGCGCCGCATTCGAGGCCGATCAGTGCCTGAAACCGGTCGGGATACCAGTCGGCGAGTTCGAGCGTGATGTTGCCGCCCATCGATGATCCCATATAAATCGGGTCTTCGAGATCAAGGGCGTCGACGAGGCCGACGAGCGTCTCGGTGAACCGCTTGGCGGTCATCGTGTAATCCTGCTCCCACCACGAATCGCTTGTCGGCGGCACGGATTTGCCGTGGAACGGCAGGTCGTGAGCGATGACGCGGTACTCGTCGGTGATCTCCTCGTCGGTCAGCAGGTGTCGCCACTCCTGGCAGTTGTTGCCCGCCGTGTGCTGACAGAGCAGCGGGGTCCCGTCTTCGGGACCGGCTTCCTCGAAGTAGACGCGGTGGTCGGTGCCCTCGATCTCGACGTGAACGTACTTGCCGGAAATCGGCTCGATCTCTCCGTGTTCTGCCATTGTTAGCTCCCTCCACTGTTGTGTGTGACTCGCATCAGATCCAACGCCCGCTGGAAGGGACGCAGGTTCTGGAAGATGCGTTTGTTGTCGCCGGTCATCAGCAGGTGGCCCTCCTCGTTGCGGACCGCACTCCGGTAGTGGGAGGCGACGATCTCGTGGTTGAACGCCGGTGGGGTCTCCTGGACGAACTCGGTCCAGGCCTCACGGTCGCCCTCGACGCCGAATGCCCACTGGTCGTTGAGCGTCGGGTTCGGGATGACGTGTCGAACCTCACCGCCGTCCATCTCGATGAGGAACCGCTCCTCGCCGATGTCGACGTAGAAGTTCTCGTTGAATTCCTTGTGGCCCCGAACCTTCATTTCGGGGTCGCTGTTCACCGTCTCCTTGTACTGTTCCCACCACTCGTGGGTTGCGAACTCGTCGTCATTCATGCATCTGTGACCCACTGAAAGCAGTCGGTTGGCAGTTCAATAAACAGTGTTACAACCCCTCATGGATGTGCGGAACACGAGACAGTAGCCGAACTCGAATGGACGTACCAAACACGCGAAAGCGGTCGAAACGGACGGTAAACGGACGGTAAAATTCGCATCGTGATATTAAAGTAGCGACAATCGCACAACAAAAATAGCACATCCATCGGCAGTTGGACAGAACGGCTAACCGTGGCTGTCGACAACTAAGGGAAACGTTGCATGGTTCGGACAGCCCGACCAGCGCCTGCAGAGCACACAATGAAGCCACGTGTTCAGCCCGCTGCGGCGAGCGACCACTACCAAACCGCCCGCACGATCCGCAACCGTGCCTTTATGCAGTGCCGACGTCGACTTCGGTCGAGACCGATCGGTCCGGTTGCCGAATCGAAGCTAGAGCGCATTTTGAATGGGTACAGCGACGAGACCGTCTTCGTCCACATCGGGCTTAGCGACATCAACGCTGCCTTCGGGGGCGACCCTTTCGAGTTCGTTTTCGACACCCTCGAAGAGCACTTCCAGAGCGTGCTCACGCCCGGCTTTACGCCCTCGTTCCGCAAGCAAGACGGCCGAATCTACCACAAACAGTTTTCCGCTCCTCGGTTCGGGACGTTTGCGAAGCTGTTTCATCGCCGGGCCGACTACCGAACCGACGACGCGACCAACTCCGTTTTGGGTCGAGGGCCGTACCGATTCTCCGACTGTGATCACCACAACACGTGGGGCCGAAAGGGCTGTTTCGCCCAACTCGACCGCGATGACGTGCTGTATTTGAATATTGGAACCGAGTGGCTCACTGCATCCCAACTCCATTTCGTCGAATGGGACGCCGAGGTTCCCTACGTCCAGGCCGCCGACTACGAGGGCGTGATCTACTACGACGAAACCAACCACGAGCCGGTCTGTCAGCGAACCCACGACTACACCAGGACCGTCACGTGGAACCGTGCCAAACTCGCCGACGAGTTGGCCGCCGAGGGTGTCGTCGACCGTTACAACTGCAACGGCCTGCGTCTCTTTGCGTTCAATGCCCAAGCGCTCCGCGAGGCACTCGAACCGAAACTCGCGGTCGACCCCTACTATCTCGTGACCTGATCCGTCCCTTTTTCAGCGGTCCAGTCGCCTCATTCGACCGTGTGACTGGCTCACAGGCCGAAAATCGCGAGATTCCATCGAAGGCCTTATTTGGGGCTGCGGCGTTCGACTCGATAAGTAACCATGGGAGACAAACCTGCCTCGATGTACAGGGATATCGACAAGCCCTCGTACACTCGACGTGACTACATCACTGGGATTCCACAGTCCAAGATCGCACAGCACAGCATGGGTAACCTGCAGGCCGATCCTAAAGATTATCCGGTCCAGATCAGCCTCGTCACCGAGGAAGCCGTCCAGCTGCGCCACGGCTCGCTCGAATCCTCGCGGCTGTCGGCCAACCGTCACCTGCTGAAAACGCTCGGTGAGGGCAACTACAAGATGGTTCTTCGGAAGTTCCCCCACCAGATTCTTCGCGAGAACAAACAGGCGACCGGTGCGGGTGCAGACCGTGTTTCCGACGGAATGCGACAGTCGTTCGGCAAAATCGTCAGCACCGCCGCCCGAATGGGTGCCAACGAGACGATCTTTACGGCTTACTGTGAACCAGATCAGGCTCCGGTCGTCAAGGAAGCGTTCCGACGCGCCTACAACAAGATCTCGCCGCCGTGCCGCATCGTCGTCGACCGTGGCGAGAAGCTGCTCGTCTCGTAGAGCGAAGCGCCACCCCTTTTATTTCTCCCACCAACTACGAGCGTATGCTCCGGCTTGCGCTGTCGACGAACGCCGAAACCTTCGAGCGACTCCGCGAGCCACTCGCCGACCGCGGTATCTCGATTGACCACCTCCAGGCCAAAGAGCGATCGATTCGGCTGACTGGCCACGAGCCAGTCGACCCTTCCGCCGAGTTCGACGTTGGACTCGTCTTTCCGGGTCGACTCATGGAGGGAACAGCCCTCAATGCCATCTACAACATTCCGTGGGTCAACGACCGCGAAGCCGTCCTCACCTCCCGCAACAAGGGTGGCGTGATCGCGGCCCTTGAGGCCGCCAACCTGCCGGTCCCCGAGACGGTGATGGTCTCGAACCCGGTCGACGAGTCGGTCGTCGTCGACGCCGTCTCCCAACTCTCGTTTCCGGTGGTCGTCAAACCCAACTCGGCGACCCGCGGCGTCGGCGTCGCAAAGGCGGCGGATATGGACTCGCTGCTGGGGATCGTCGACTACCTCAACCTGATCCACGACTACCGAGCGACCGGCGACAAATCCTATCTGATCCAGGAGTTTCTGCCCAACGCGCGGGACTATCGCGTAATGATCGTCGACGGCGAGTACGTCGGCGCAGTCGAGCGTCGACTGCCCGAGGTGCTGGCTGAGGGCCGGTGGAAACACAACGTCCACCGCGGCGCTGAGGCGACGGGCGTCTCGCTACCCAACGACCATCGTCGACTCGCCGAGGATGTGGCCGAGACGCTCGGGATTTCCTATCTGGGCGTCGACCTCCTCGAAACGAACGATCGACTCGTCGTTAATGAGACCAACGCCCGGCCGACGGTCGACGCTGCGACGAAGTACAAGCCCGATTTCTACGACCGGCTGGCAACACTTATAAATGAGACTGCTCGTGGAGAGTAGTGTCTGTCGACAGGAACACCTATTATTCAATTCGTTGATTTATTTGGGTATGCGGCTGATTAAATACAATCTCGTGCTCTTCGCAGTGATGGCAGGCGTGGGGAGCGTTGTGTCCGTACTCATCGGTTCTACAGGGCCAACGAGAATTGCAACGATATGGGGGACACCAGTTGGTGCTGTCATCGGTATCAATATCGCTCTCACCGAGACGGAGATGACCGACGAACTCCAATCGTTGAAATCTGCAGCCCTGTGGGCGTTTGCTGTCGTCTCAATCGGGCTTTCGGTAGTAGTAACCTATCGTGAATTAGGAACTGGAACTGCGAGTACTGATCTCGTTTGGATCGTGCTCCCTGGTCTCCTGTTATTTGTTCTCTATACTCCCGTCTCTACACTCATACAGAATTCGTGACTTGTTCAACGATTCCAAAACGAGGGTGGTGAGGCTGTTAAACGGTAGTTATGAGAACGTGTCGACCGCGAGAATCTGTCCCTCGTCGAACCGGAACACGTCGATGAAGTCGAACAGTTCGGAGCCGTCGGCGTCAAACAGCCGACCGTGTGCTGCGAGGCTTGCGGTCGATTCGAGGAGGCTGTCAACGCGGTGGGTAGTGTCCATTTTCGGCCGGTCGTGTCGCATGAAGTCGACGAACGCCTCGCGGCTGTCGAAGCTCCGGTCGGGCCTGTGCTGGACGAAATCAGGGTGGAGAAGCGACTGCAGGGTTTCATACTCGTCTTGATCGAGACACCGGTAGTATTCGGCGACGAGCGTCGACTGATCCATACGGAGTGGTCGTGAGGGTCGACAAAGAACGTTATCCCACGCGGCCAGCGAAGAATCGACACCGACGGTCGAACGCGCGGTTTTTAGCGACGCCAAACAGACACTGGGTATCGTGGACCTGCACATCCGGTATGAGGGTGACGACGACCCACAGAAGTGTACGGCCCGGAAGTTAGCAAAATTCGACCGCGCTGTCCTCCACCGCAGCCATCGGGCCACCCCCTACGGGATCGTCCTCAACCCTCACGCCGAGCAGGCCCTCTCGCCCGCTGACCGCTCTGTTGCTGACAAGGGTGCGCTCGTTGCTCTCGACTGCTCGTGGGAGTCCGCTGGCGAAGCCCAGTTCACTCTCGCTGGCGAGCATCGGGCGCTGCCGTATCTCGTGGCCGCCAATCCCGTCAACTTCGGTCGACCGATGCAGCTCACAACGGTCGAAGCCCTCGCGGCGGCGCTCTGTATCTTCGACGAGCGCGAGCAGGCCGACGACATTCTCTCGAAGTTCACGTGGGGCGAGACGTTCCTCGAACTCAATGACGAACCGCTTGGGCGCTATGCCGACTGCACAGACTCGACGGAAGTGGTCGACATCCAGCAGGAATACCTCGACCGCTGATTCATTTTTCGACGACTGTAATCCGAGAACGAACAACCTATCACCGCCCGCTTTGAGACGCAGGTAATGAGTGGGGCGATTACGGAGCGAACGCTGGCGGATCACCAGTGGATTGTCGACCGAATCTGGCAGCAGTATCCCGACCAACAGAACAGCACTTCCTCGTCGTGGTGGTGGTTTATTCTGTTTCCCGAAGGTGAGGAGGGGTACGGTCCCGAACAGCTGATGTTTTCGATTGCCGCGCGCGCGGGCGACGAGATTCGCGTCAACGATATTTCGATGCCAGGACTAGATCTCGACCGACCTATCGACAACGGTGTCGACGAGTTCAGTGCGATCTCGGTCGGCTGGTACGGTGACGACGAGGCCGTCCACGATAGACTCGTAAATCAGCCAGCCACCGCGCGGCTCTCGCCTGATGGGTCGATTACGGCGTGGGCCGAACGCGCGGAGGGCAAACACGGTGGCGAAATAAGGGAATTAGCCGACCGTCCACTCGGACTGGAGGCCCACTTCGTTGGCGCGAAGGGCGAAGCCAAGTTCGAGGCGTGGGGCGACCTTCAGAATCGTGTCGACTCACCTGTCCAAGCCATGGATACCCACACTCCGGTCGGCGGAATGGATCTCGTCGCGTGGCGACGAATGCAGTTCGAGGGGACGTTCGATTTGCCCGACGGCTCCGAACAGCTCGAAGGAATCTGCTACTTCCAGCGCGTCTGTCTCAACCTTCCGTTGTTCCCGTGGAAGTGGATCTGGGCCTTTTTCCCCGACGGCACCGCGTTTTCGGCGTTCGTTCCCTTCGTTGGCCCGCAACTGCTTAGGCGTGGGTATCGCTTTTTTGATTCGAATCGATTGGAACGGTCGACGATCCCAGTCAAGCAGTCGGCACTGTGGGAGTCGTCGACCGGCGACCGGATCGTCGAGTTCGATTCGGCAACCATCGAGCCGGTGTTCGACGGTGGACCCCACCCACACTTCGAGGTCGAAGTCGACGACGGTGCGGGCAACTTCATCGAGTTCACCGCGACCAGCTACGGCCACTCGCGGAACTACATCGACCGCTCGCTGTTCGGTGGACTGACCGAAAGTCACTGGAGTTACAACGAGTACCTGTTCCGAATGGAGGATTTAAAAGGGAAGGTCGGCGGTAAGCGGATAACTAGCGAGACGATGGGACAGGCGTTCGGGACGCTGGAGTACGCTTGCGGACTCGGGCTATAACTACGAGAAGACCGCCCCGAGCGCGCCAGCCAGCGCACTGTCGACGGCGAAGATGAACGTCACGACGAGCCCGGCGACCAGCACGCCACCGAAGCCGAAGGCACCACCGAGCGGTCCGCCGACCAATCCGAGGACTCCGGCGAGGATCGCAAAACCGATCGTAAGTACGACCCCGGCGACCGACCCTGCGAGCAGGCCGTGCCACGCTCCGCTCGCCAACCCGCCACCCGCGAGATAGCCCGCCGCAAGGCCGCCGATGATTCCGGCCCCGATGTGGCCGACAACCGGGAGGCCGGTTGCTAATGCGCCCACGATCACGATTACGATGAAGCCGATACCGACCGCTCGCCAGTTCGTCATACCACTCCGTAGGACACTGGCAGACAAAAGCCCGACGGCAACCGCTGTTGGCGATCGATGACCGCCGAACGCTCCTTCGACCGTTCCGTAGCAACGATTTCCTGTCGCCCTCGGTCGCCTCCGACACACCAATCAAGTACGTCGACGCCCTATGTCCACTCATTGACGAGACACGAGTGGTAATAACATAATGGCGATCCCAACCAATCATTCTAGCAACTCGACCCGATTTTTAGCAGCTGAGTTAATAACCTTCGAGCAGCTACTCGCTACTAATGACTGCAGATAACGCCAGCGAGGAGTCGACCGCGAGCTGTTGTGATAGCGACAGCTGTGGCGGTTCGGTCGACGACAGTGCGACCACGCTTGGGTCGACCGAGGCCGCGGCCACGCTCTCGCTGTCGGTCCCCTCGATGGACTGTGCCTCCTGTGCGAGCAAGGTCGAGGCCAGTGTCTCCAAACTCGACGTGAGCGAGATCGACGCCCGACCCACCTCGGGGACGCTGCTCGTCGGCTACGACCCTGACCGCGTCTCTCCTGAGGCGATCCACGACCGCGTCGAGGCCGCAGGCTACGAAATCGAGGACGACGAGCAACCACACGACCCGACGGCGGTCTGGAAAAGCTGTCGGGCGATTCGCACCTTCCTCGGGGCCGTGCTCATGCTCACCGGGATCGTTTTCGAGTGGATCGTCCCGGGGGCGAACACGACCCTCGCGACCGTCTTCGGTGCTGAACTCGGCGTCGACTGGTTGGCCTACGTCGCCGCGGCCGCCATTGCGGGCTCGACCATCGTTCGCAACGGCTACTACTCGATCCGAAACCTGAGTCTCGACATCGACCTGCTGATGACCGGCGGTATCATCGGCGCGCTGGCGGTCAATCTCCCGTTCGAGGCCGCGACGCTCGCGGTGCTGTTCAGCGTCGCTGAACTGCTCGAACGCTACTCGATGGACCGGGCCCGCGGCTCGCTGCGGGAACTGATGGAACTCTCGCCCGAAACTGCCACGGTCCTCGACGACGGCGAGGAGCGTGTTGTCCCGGCCGAGGAGGTCGACGTTGGCGACCGCGTCGTCGTCCGACCCGGCGAGAAGGTGCCGGTCGACGGGATCATCCGCGAGGGCGACAGCGCGCTCGACGAGTCGCCGATCACCGGCGAGAGCGTTCCCGCCGACAAGGGGCCGGGCGACGAGGTCTATGCGGGCAGCATCACCGAAGCCGGCTACCTGGAGGTCGAGACGACCGCGTCGGCCGATGAGTCGACCATCGCCCGCGTGATCGAACTCGTCGAGGACGCCGAGGGCCAGCAAACGGAAACCGAGCAGTTCGTCGACCGGTTTGCAGCCGTCTACACGCCGATCGTCGTCGTCGCCGCGCTGTCGACGATGGCGATTCCACCGCTCCTCGGCTGGGGGGCGTTCACCGAGTGGTTCGTCCGCGGGCTGACCCTTCTCGTCGTCGCCTGTCCCTGCGCGTTCGTCATCTCGACGCCCGTTTCAGTCGTCTCGGGACTGACAAGCGCCGCACGCAACGGCGTCCTTATAAAAGGAGGAACGCACCTCGAAGCCATGGGCGACGTGGAGGCAGTCGCCGTCGACAAAACCGGGACGCTCACGACCGGCGATCTCGGCGTGACCGACGTGATCGCGCTCAACGGCAACAGCGAGGCCGACGTGCTGGGGTGTGCCGGAGCGCTCGAACGGCGCAGCGAGCACCCGATTGCCGCGTCGATCGTCGACTACGCCAACGAGCAGGCAACCGACAGCGACGACCGAGCGGTCACCAACTTCGAGGCGATCACCGGAGAGGGTGTCCGGGCTGAACTCGACGGCCTCACCCACTACGCTGGCAAACCCGCGCTGTTTGCCGATCTCGGCTTCGATCTCGAACATGCACATCTTGAATCGGATGGCGGCATGTCGACCGAACTCGCCGACGACGAGGCGTCGACGCTTGAAAAGGAGCGATCGGCCTGCGAACACGGTAGCTACCTCGATCTGGTCGCCAACACGATTCCGCGACTCCAGAACGAAGGGAAAACAGTTGTCCTCGTCGGAACCGAGGACGAACTGGAGGGCGTGATTGCTATCGCCGACACCGTTCGCCCGGAGGCCGCGTGGGCCGTCGACCGACTCAAAGCACAAGGGATCGAGCGGGTCGTCATGCTCACCGGTGACAACGAGCGCACGGCGCAGGCGATCGGCCAGCAGGTCGGCGTCGACGAGGTCCGGGCCGACCTCCTGCCAGAAGAGAAGGTCGACGCCGTGCGCGAACTCCGGGAAGCCCACGAGGGCGGAGTGGCGATGGTCGGCGACGGGATCAACGACGCCCCGGCGCTGGCGACCGCCACTGTGGGGATCGCCATGGGCGCGGCCGGAACGGATGCTGCGCTCGAAACCGCGGACATCGCGCTGATGGCCGACGATCTCACGCGGCTGCCGTACCTTTACGAACTGTCGACGACCGCCAGCGGCGTCATTCGCCAGAACATCTGGTCGAGCCTCGGGGTCAAACTCCTCCTTGCGGTCGGTGCGCCGCTGGGCTACGTCTCGGTGCTGATGGCGATCGTTATCGGCGATATGGGAATGAGCCTAGGTGTCACCGGCAACGCGATGCGGTTGGCTGGCGTTGAACCGGCCGAACCCGACTCGATATCCTGACTGCAAGTGAATTTGTCGTCGGGTTATGGATCGATCATTGGTAGATGCGTCACTCGTTGTCGTGTGATACGTTCACACGAATCCGCGAGAGTCATAGCTTTCCAGCCCCAACTACCACTGTGGATACGACCCACCTTGACGACACCCTCCAGCGCGAGTTCGGCGGCAGCCCCGCCGAGCGACGCGTCGTCGTCCGCCAAGCCCGTGACCTCGTCGACTCCGGAAAGGCGACCGCCGACCGCGGCCGTCAACTGACGATCGACGAACTCGTGAGCCACCTCCACGACGCCCCCGCCGACTCGGATCTAATCGAGCGGTGGAACTGGTGGATGGGTGCGCTCGACGTCGCCTACGGCGGTTACGAGCGGTTTTCGGTGCGCTTCGTCGAAGACGAACCGGGTGTCAACATCTGACGACCTCGCCTGCCCTCTTTTGGCACGGCCACGAGCGATCGCTGAAGCTCGTAACTGATTCTCGATGCAGTCGAGAACAACCGAACAGTATCCCGCCAGAGCTGTTGAGACCATACACCCAGTAGGACCGAGTATGCATTCCTGTGCGGTCTGTGGCGTCGACATCGAACACCGAACCACGACTCCAGATTCGGGCTACGGCAGCGAGGAGTATCCGCCCGCCCAAACCGAACACGACGGAGAGATCTACCAGTTCTGTAGTGTTGCGCACAAAGAGACGTTCGAGAACGAGCCCGAGCGATTCGTCGACGCGGCTGCGGAGTAACCAGCCAAACCGACGGATGAAAATGGGTTGCCAACCACGGAGCTACTAATGGAACTGCAGTTTCTCGGAGGTGCGGGCGAGGTCGGCCGCAGTGCGATCCTCGTCAACGACCGCCTGCTTCTCGACTACGGCACCCTCACTGCGACCCCGCCCCAGTACCCCGTCGGCGATATAGAGCCCGATGCCGTCGTCGTCTCCCACGGGCATCTCGACCACGTCGGTGCGATTCCGGCCCTGCTTTCGGGATCGAAGCGGCCCGAGATCCACTGGACGCCACCGACCGCCGAACTCGCCCGGATTCTCGCGCGTGACACGCTCAAACTCCATGGCGGAACGATGCAGTGTCCGTTCACCGAGACACACGTCGCCCGAATGAGTGAAGTCGATACCCGCCACGGCTACGGTGAGGCGTTCGAGGCGGCAGGACACGAGATCACCTTTTATAATGCGGGCCACATCCCCGGCTCGGCGCACGTACTGGTCGACGACGGCGACACACGGCTGTTATATACTGCTGACTTCCACACCGACGATACACGCCTTCTTTCGGGGTCGACCGCCCGACCTGAAGCGGACATCGTCATCTGTGAGTCGACCTACGCGAACGTGACACAAGAGGCGCGCGAGGCGGTCGAATCGCGGTTTTCGGAGACCGCCAGAACGACGATGTGGGAAGGCGGCACCGTCGTGGTTCCGGCGTTCGCCATCGGCCGAACACAGGAGTTGCTCATGGTCTGTGCGGCCCACGATTTGGAGTGTTACGTCGACGGGATGGGCACCGAGGTGCTCTCGATACTTCGGCAGTACCCCGAGTTCGTTCGCGATGCCGACGCGCTGGGTCGGGCCGCCCGCCACGCCCGCAAGGTCACCGGCCGCGACGGCCAGCGCAAGCGGATCGCCGATCAGAACACGGTGATCGTCACCACCAGCGGCATGCTCTCGGGTGGTCCAGCGATGACCTACATCCCCGAAATTCGGACCGATCCTAGAGCCTGTCCAAGAAACACCGACAGAAACGTCAGATTCTGTAGCTCTTGAGCGTTCATTACGGTAAATTTATCTAGCTGAAAATACTATACGGCGTAAGGATTTACTCGTGACGTTTAATTTTA
>NZ_JAQFWV010000042.1:0-27823 GCF_056175805.1 Halohasta sp. A2
TTAGCTAGCCGACGACACTGCTCAACGAAGTCGAGGAGATCGATCTCCATGGGCAGAGTCGAATTCCTCGGCTTCACGTTTCTAACCCGTGATATCAGCCGAATAGATCGCTATTCAACAGAGCATTTCGATCCGGCCTTTGGCGACGTTCAGCGGATTGCGGAGGTCGTGGCTCACGACGTTGGCGAACTTCTCCAAGCGCTCGTTTTGTCGCCTGAGTTCGGCTTGTCGGGCGTGGCGTTCGAGCGCGTACCGGACGGTTCGGTGAAGGACTGCCTCGTCGACCGAGTCCTTGAGCAGGTAGTCTTGGGCCCCGCGTTCGATCGCCTCGACGGCTACGGTGTCGTCTTTGAGTCCTGTCAGTACGATCACTGGAACTGGCGTGAGTTCCATGGTATCGTCGACGGCCTCGATGTATCGGTCGAGCGTTTCGAGACCGTTGCTTCCGGGCAGTCCAAGGTCGAGTAACACGAGGTCGAACGTCTCGGTCGTGAGCGCCTCCAACGCCTCATCGAGCGACGTCACATGGCTCACCGTCGACGGGGGAAACGACTCGCTCTGACTGGTCGTGAGATGGTGTTCGAACAGTCTAGCGTCGCCAGGGTTGTCCTCAATGAGCAGAATACGCAGCTCCTCGTCAGGACTGATAGACATCTCAGCTCTCCGGGAGCTTTACGACCTTGAACCAGAAGTTCTCCATCCGATTGACGATCTCGATGAAGCCGTCGAAGTCGACCGGTTTGGTCAGATAGGCGTTAGCGTTGAGTTGGTAGGATTTGGCGATATCTTCTTCGGACTCCGAACTGGTGAGGACGACCACCGGAATCCGGCCGAGGTTGTCGTCGTCAGCGAGCTCACGAAGCACGTCCTGGCCGTCCTTGCGCGGCATATTGAGGTCCAACAGGATGAGATCTGGTCGCGGCATGTCGGCGTACTCGCCTTCCTGTCTCAGGAACGACAGCGCGTCGACCCCGTCAGTGACAACGTGGAGGTTGTTGGCGAGCTTGCCCCGTTCGAGCGCTTTTTTCGTCAACATGACATCGCCCGGATTGTCCTCGGCCAGCAGGATTTCGACGGTCTCGTCGGCGGACGTCATCCCGTCACACCACCAATCGGACAGACTGTCTGTAAAGACTGAATTTGCATGAGGTTCGATACGCACTCACCGGGTTTAGCTATTCGTGTCTAACAATCGTGACGTCTGCCCGGATACCGGTTCGGTGACGCCGAGACGGCCGACCGACAGTTTATATACTGACTCTAGCTATAATTGTAGACATTAAATGAAACAGACTGTTTCGGCCGTTTTCGATGATCTGGGCAGCGGAATCACGCTTCACGATCCGGAGACGGGGGCTGTCGTTGGGGCCAACAGTCGACTCGAAGCGCTCTACGGCTATACGGAGGCCGAACTCAAGCGGATGGCGGTCGGCGACTACAGCGCGACCGACGAGGGGTTCACCCAGGCCGCTGCCGAGCGTCGCATTCGGGCGGCCGCCGGGGGCGAGCCACAGACCTTCGAGTGGCGGATCGAACGGCCGGACGGCCAGCGCATCTGGGTCAACGTCCAACTCGCACGAACCGAACTCGACGGCGAGGCGTACATCATTGCGGAGATCCAAGACATCACCGAGCGCAAACAACACCACCACGATCTCGAATCCGAGCGGGGATTCATCGACCAGAGCCTGGAGTCACTCAACGACGCTTTTTATATGCTGAACGTTGGCGGGGGGCTCGTACGCTGGAACTCGGCGCTGTCGACGGTCACGGAATACAGCGACGAGCAACTCGCCGACATGCACGCGCTGGACCTGTTTCGAGACGCCGACCGCGAGCGTGTCAGCGAGGCGATCGAGGAGGTCGTCGACAGCGGGTCGACGGTTGTCGAAGCCGAGTTAGTGACCAGCGATGGGCGGACGATTCCCCACGAGTTCACCGGGACACGGTTCACCGATACCGACGGCCACGTCCAGGGGATCATCGGTATTGGCCGTGACGTGACCGAGCGCCGTGACCAGCTCGACCGCCTCCAAAAACAGGAGACGGCGTTCCGCCAACTCCACCAGACGGCCTCGAAGACCGCGCCGTTCGACGAGAAGATCGCGGATCTACTGGAGTTCGGCCGCCAGTATATGGGTGTCGAACAGGGCTTTCTGACCCGGTTCGAAGACGGCACTCAGCGGATCGCCGTCGGCGTCGGGCCGAACGAGCAGCTTCAACAGGGGGCGACTGCCCCGTTTTCGGAATCGTACTGCCGCCACACCGTCAAACTTGAACGTAACGGGCCGTTGACCGTTCAAAATGCATCTCAGGAGGGATGGGCAGACGATCCCGCCTACGAGCGGTTCGGGCTGGCTTGTTATGCGGGCTCGACGATCACGGTCGGCGGCGAAACGGTCGGGACGATCTGTTTCGCCGATCGGAACCCCCAGGACAAACGCTTTACCGAGATCCAAAAAACGTTCATCGAACTGCTCAGCGAGTGGACGGCCTACGAGATGGAACGTGCCGAGCGCGAACACGAGTATCGCCGACTCACCGAGCGTATCTCGGATGCATACTACGCGATCGACGCCGACTTTCGAATCACCTACTGGAACGATAAGATCGCCGATCGCCACGGAATTCCCAGTGAGCAAGCCCACGGCGAGACCATCTGGGAACTGTTTCCCAAAGCCCAGGGGAGCATTATCGAACAGCGCTTTCGCGAGGCGATGGAGACCCAGGAGCCGAGGAGCTGTGAGTACTACTACGAACAGCTCGGCTACTGGACCCAACTGCAGATCTACCCAGACGCAAACGGGCTGGCGGTCATCTCGAAGGACATCACAGACCGCAAGGAGTACGAGGCCCAACTCGAACGCTCCAACGAGCGACTCCAAGAGTTCGCCTACATTCTTTCGCACGACCTGCAAGAGCCGCTGCGCATGGTTTCGAGCTACGTCGACCTCCTGGAGATCGAACTCGACGAGCATCTCGACGAGGAAACCCGGGAGTTCATGACATTCGCCGTCGACGGAGCCGACCGAATGCGCGGGATGATCGACGGGCTGCTGCAGTATTCTCGTGTCGAATCCAAGGGCAAAGAGTTCGCTGAGGTCGACGTTGGGGCTGTCGTCGAGGGTGTCGAGCAGAACCTCAAACTGGCGATCAGTGAGGCAAACGCCGAGTTGACAGCGGGCTCGCTGCCAACGGTTCGGGCCGACGGTGACCAACTCGGTCAACTGTTCCAGAATCTCGTTTCGAACGCCATTGAGCACGGCGCCGAAGGGACGACCATCGAGATCACTGCCGAGGAGACCGCCACCGGCTATCGCTTCGCGGTCAGCGATAACGGGCCAGGAATCCCAGCCGATGAGCGTGAGGACATCTTCGGGCTGTTCGACAAGGGCGTCGACAGCGATGGGACCGGCATTGGGCTGGCGGTCTGCGACCGGATCGTCAATCGCCACAACGGCTCTATCTGGGTCGAATCCACCTCCGGCGAGGGGTCGACGTTCTACTTTACGCTCCAAACCCAGTGACGGGGACGGAACGAAACCCTTTACAGTAGTTGCCCAGTAGAAGGAGGTGAGGGTTCGTGGGTTAGCTTGGCCATACTTCGGGCCTTGGGTGCCCGTGACCCCGGTTCGAATCCGGGCGAACCCATTAAACCGCCGAACGAAGTGAGGTGTGTTTTATTTTTTGTGAGCGCGGATTCGAAGCAGGGAGTGAAGTGAGCGATAGCGAACGGAACGACTGAGGTTCGAATCCAGTCGACTCCATTTCTGTACCGAATAATATGTGGGATCTATGCAGGGTCGACAACTTACAGCTCGGACAAACCTCTTATAAATAGGTCGCAGAAGACAACCGCGCAACCGGCGGCTATGAACACCGTCAAAGATCAAACTAGCGAGTAACTGTCGCCATCTTTCGAAATAATATCTTGCTTTCGGAGTGTTTTGAGAATGCTGTACAGAGAAATCTTCTTCATATTCAGGCTCTCTTGGAGTTCAGTGATCGTTGCGGTGCCGTTCATCGATAAAAACAGATAGACAAGCTTCGCACGCGGTGACCGGAGGTCGGCTGGAATAGACAGTGACTGTGTCGAGTGTTTGAGCATACACACTGATTAGGTTCGACAATAA
This sequence comes from Halohasta sp. A2, assembly GCF_056175805.1. NCBI lineage: Archaea > Methanobacteriati > Methanobacteriota > Halobacteria > Halobacteriales > Haloferacaceae > Halohasta > Halohasta sp. A2. The sequence continues at coordinate 4,134 of NZ_JAQFWV010000042.1, forward strand.
TAAAACCTCCCTACGACATCCGTCGTAATACCGGGGAGAAGTGCTCTGCAAGCCGATACCGTGGTTTGAGGCCAACTCCGAACCGTGTTTTGCACCGGTGGGTGGCCGACTGCGTCGACGAACGAGATTGGGTTTCGACTCCTGACGAACTCGTGGGAGTGGTTTTCAGTCATGGTTTATATGATCCCCCATAGTGAGTCGACCGAGTTGCTGGCGTAGTGAAATCATGTTTCTCCGTGGCTGGTGGATTGACTGTCGGCTGTTTCGACAGTGTAGTGAGCACGGACAGAGTATCACAATATAAACCGAGTGGCGAGAACGGTCTGAACAGTCGAGCGAAACCAATCGTGGGCGTCAGTAGCTGCGGATCTTCGGCTCGTAGGTCTTGTTCTCGCCTTCGAGAATGACTGGTCGGTACCAGAGTTCCGGCGAGCCATCGTTCCACGACAGCAGGGTGTGTTTGAGCCACTCGTCGTCCTTTCGCTCCTGGGCTTCGGCGCGCCAGTGAGCGCCGCGGAACTCCTCGCGGGCGAGCGCGCCCACGGTGATCGACTCGGCGAGATCCAGCAGGTTCTGAGTCTCGACGGTCTGCAGGAGATCCGTATTGAACGTCTGTGAGGGGTCCATGACCGACACGTTCTGATACTGATCACGGGCCTCGCGGATGTCGCGGAGCGCCTGTTTGAGGCCCTCCTCCTCGCGGAAGACGTTGACGTTCTGCGTCATCGTTTTCTGGACCTTCGCTCGGACCTCGGAGTGATGGATGCCGTCTTCTTTGTGTAGGAGATGGTCGATCCGTCGACGTTCGGCGTCGACAGTTTGTTCCAGTAGGGTATCCGGATCGGCCGAGCCGCCTGCGGCTACAGCCCCGCCATCCGCGACGGCGTCGCCGGGCGAGCCGGGTTCGCCGAGCTCGACCGGGCTGTCGATTTCGGCTGTCTCGTACTCGCCACGCTGGCCCGTCTCGATCTCCGCTGGCTCCATCTCCTTGCCTGCGGCGTGGTAGCCCGCCCGCTTTCCGAGAACAATGAGTTCGGGTAGCGCGTTGCCGCCGAGGCGGTTTGCGCCGTGAACCGACGCACAGGCGCACTCGCCAGCGGCGTACAGACCACCGACACAGGTCTCGCCGTTTTCGTCCGTCTCGATGCCGCCCATCGCGTAGTGCTGGCCGGGTTTGACCGGCATCGGCTCTTTGGTGGCGTCGACGCCCTCGAAATCCTCGGCGAGGTGGACGATGTTTTCCAGTCGGTCGATAATCCGGTCCTCGCCGAGATGGCGCATATCGAGGTGGACGTACTCGTCTTCGATTCCCCTGCCCTCGTTGACTTCAGTCAACTCAGCGCGGGAGACGACATCGCGTGAGGCCAGTTCGCCGGCGTTACTCGCGTAGCCGTGTTCGAACATGAAGCGTTCGCCCTCGGCGTTGTAGAGAATCCCGCCCTCGCCGCGGACGCCCTCGGAGATGAGCACGCCCGTCGACGGAAGCGACGTGGGGTGGAACTGAATGAACTCCATGTCTTCGAGCGGGACGCCCGCACGGTAGGCCATTGCTTGACCGTCACCGGTACACGAGACCGCATTGGTCGTGTGGTCGAACGCCTGACCGGGGCCACCGGTGGCGAGGATCACACCGTTTCGGGCCTTGAATCCCGACAGTTCGCCGGTCTGGACATCGTAGGCGACGACGCCGTGACAGGTCCGGTCCTCAGGTCGCTCCTCGTCAGTGACCGCGAGGTTGAGAACGTGCCACTCGTCATATACCTTGATGCCGCGTTTAACGAGCTGTTCGTAGAGCGTATGCAGCAGCTGGTGGCCCGTCTCGGCACCTGCGTAGGTGGTTCGGGGGAACGATAGTCCCCCAAAGGGTCGTTGTGAGACGCGGCCGTCCTCTTCGCGCGAAAAGGCCATCCCCCAGTGTTCGAGCTGGATGACCTCGTAGGGGCTGTCCTGACACAGGGTTTCGATCGCCGGGGCGTCGCCCAGATAGTCCGAGCCTTTCATCGTATCGTAGGCGTGGTCTTCCCAGGAGTCGCCCTCCCGGAGGGCGGCGTTGATGCCCCCTTCGGCCGCGCCCGTATGGCTCCGAACCGGGTGGAGCTTCGAGACGATCGCGACGTCCGCGCCCGCCTCCTGTGCGGCGATTGCTGCTCGGAGTCCCGCACCGCCCGCACCGACCACGATTACGTCGTGTTCATACATGATTTTACCAGAATTTGAGGTTCTTTTTGACTGCTTCGCGTTTCAGTTCCTGAATGTGCTCTGTGAGCGGAATATCCTTCGGACAGACGTTCGTACAGGAGAACTGGGTCTGACACCGCCAGACGCCGTGTTCCTGTTCGATCGTCTCTAAGCGCTCGGTTTTGCGGCTCTCGCCTTCGCGCTCGTCCATCGCGTACCGGTAGGCCTTGTTGAGCGCGGCCGGGCCAAGATACTGGTTGTCTCCGGCAGCGATGTTGCACGACGAAAAGCAGGCCGCACACCAGATACACCGCGTCGACATCTTGACTTTCTCGCGGTTTTCCCGACTCTGTCGCTGTTCTTCGAGTTCGCCCTCGGGCGTTTCGTCGGGATCGAAGAAGGGATCGACCGCCTCCATCTCGTCGTAGAAGTGCTCCATATCGACGACGAGATCCTTGACGACCTCCTGGTGTGGCAACGGCTCGATCCGGACCGGCTCATCGAGTTCCGACAGCTGTGTTTTGCAGCCCAACTGTTGCGAACCGTTGACGAAGAAGGCGTCCGACCCACAGATCGCCTGTCGACACGAGTGCCGAAAGGTCAGCGATGGGTCGTAGTTGTCTCGCGCGTAGATCAACGCGTCGAGAACGGTCATTCCCTTGACGAACGGCACGTGAAAGTCGTCGAACCGAGGTTCCTGTTTGTCTTCGACTTCGGGATCGTAACGGAACACCTTGATGTGCCGCGTCGGTTCGCTGCGTTTGGCCGCGGCATCGGCTTCGGCCTGTCGTTGGGCATCCCGACTGCGCCGGGCGGATTTGGCGTCATCGCGCCGCTGTTTGGTGGGTGGCGACGACGGCGTCTCGTCGACAGGCTGGTCGGCGGGCGGTTCTTCGGTTTCTTGCTGTGGTGGCTGTGTACTCATGGTTACAATCCGATTCCAGCCCATGCGTTTGCGGTTCGAACGCCCTGGACGAGCAGCAGCACGCTGGCGACGACGAGCGTCCACTTGACGGCCTGGCGCTTGGTGCCGGTCAACCCTTGGTTGATCAGCGCGTTGTAGACGCCGTTGACGCCGTGGAACGTCGCCGTAAACAGGAACAGGATCATCAGCGAGTAGTAGCTCAGCGTCTCCATGCGTGCCTGGCTCAGCGCGAACGTCACTTCGTCGGCGTGGTAGACGAAGTGCAGGAGGAAAAAGTGGAACGCGAGCACGACGACCAGAAACGCCGCCGTGATGCGCTGCCAGAGCCAGAGGCGTCCGCCTTTCGTAAACGAGGAGTAGTGCTCTGCCATTTAAAAGGCCCCCGCGAGGAAGGTCGGCACCGAGGCGACGGTGATCGCGCCGGTGAGGATCAAAGAGGCGTAGAAGCTCTTGTCCTGTGATTCAAGTCCGATACCCAGGTCGACCAGTAGGAGTCGGAGCCCGTTGAGGATGTGGAAGACGGCGACCGCGAGCAGGCCTACTTCGAGGATTCGAACCACGAGAAGGCTTTCGAGCGCGACGATCGTCGTCGTGTACACATCTTCGTTGGCCGCCAGCGTTGCCGCACCCTCGCCTGATGCTGGGATTGCGGTGCTGAGAACGGCGATGTGAGTGAACAGATAGCCCACAAGCACCCAGCCGGTGAACTTGTGAAAGATCCATGCCCACATGCCCGCCGAGAACTCCCGCCAACGGCCGAAGTCCTCAATGAGGCCCCGATTGTACGACTGACTCATGTCGTATGTGGATGTGTACCGGGGTGGTATAGAAGTTACGTCGTGGTGCGGGGAGTCGACCGCCTATATCAGACCTAATTCCGCGCTACAGATACCCGAGTCGGGTTCTCCATCGGAATTCGATACGCCTCGTTGCTGGTCAGCTTCAACCAATTGTTGTCAGGTCCCTCCGTCTGTCGACGGGCTCTGTTGGAGTTCGACCACGCGCCGCGTCGTGCCGCCGAGTTCGACCAGATGACACAGCGGATTGCCAGGATAGACGACCGGGTTTTCGAGAATGCCAACCATCAATCCGGTAAAGGGGGCGGTAACCGCGATGTTGTCGTCTTTGAACGGATTGGTGATCGTACAGATCACGTCGTCTTCGTGGACTAGCGCGCCACGGTCGTGGTGCATGTCGACGATCCCACCCACGTCGGCACGAATCCACGTTTTTTCGTGATCGCCGGTGATGATGGTGCGCCAGCCGGGCCACCGGACGGTCGTCTGGTCGAGCATCTCGTACTCCGCGAAGACGCTCTCGACGCCCGCGAGTGCCTCGTCGATCAGCGTGCGCTGGAAGCGGTGGGCCTCGCCCATTTCGATCGTAATGGTTGGAATCCCATCGCGGCTGGCTTCGCCGCGAAGCGTCCCGTCGGAGCCGTCGCTGTCGATGATGACATTGGTCCCAAAGGCGAGCGCGAGGCGGTGGACCTCGGGGTCAGCCATATCGGCCCGGACGTGGAGCATGTTGGTTCGCCCGCGTGTCGACGTATGGAGATCGATCCCGAAATCACAGGGCTCGATGAAGTTCGTGTAGATCTGGTGGGCCATCCGTTTGGCGCTCGTCGAGCCCTGTCGACCCGGAAACGAGCGATTGAGGTCTCGGTCGTAGATCGGGAGGTAGCGCTGTTGGGCCAGAAAGCCAGGGACGTTGAGGACGGGCATGCAGACGAGCGTGCCCGCGAGTTCCGAGAGATCCCAGTCGTGGGCGACCTCACGGACCACCTCGATGCCGTTTAGTTCGTCGCCGTGGGCGGCTGCCGAGAGAAAGCCGGTCGGGCCGGGGTGGCTGCCGTTGATTATCGTCACAGGGATGCGGACCGGATCGCCCAGATAGGTCTCGCTGATTCCGTACCGGATGTTCTGCGTCTCGCCCGGGTCGACCTTCCCCCCGTTGTAGGTGAAGGCCCCGTCGTCGCTCATTGCTCTCTGGTTAGACGGGGTGTATATAAATCCCCGCGCGGTCGGGTTTGTAGTGGCCACTCTGTAATGGATACTCACCGGCTGGCTAATCGTCCCGTTTATATTGGGCTCCTCACGATGGTCGGCGAGGTCTGTATCGTTCCGGTTTCAAACGAACCCTCGTAGGATTGAAGCATCAACATATGCTCGTTGGGGAGTGATCGACTCCGAGTTCCCCCGAGAACAGCTACGCGTCGAGATGGTCGACATTTCCCGAAAAGTCCACCTCCCACTCGCCGTTTCGGGTTTCGACCCGTGTCAGCCCGCACAGCGGCGCGTCGACACCCTCAGTCGACCCAACCAATCCACGCACGACACCACCAATGGTCAACCCGTGACCCACCATCAAGATTGTTCCATCGTGGGCCTCGATGATCCGACGGGCGGTCTCGCCAGCCCGCATTTCAGCTTCGTCGTGATCCTCGGGAAACTCGGGGACAACAAACGGATCGTGATCCGGCTGAATCGGGTCGAAGTAGTCGACCAGCGTTCGGTGTGAGAGCGTTTCGGGCTCGCTGTCGAACCATGCGGCGTTGCGGTGCTCGCCGAGGCCGGGTTCGAGCCACGCCTCCTGACCGATCTCCCCGTAGATTTCGGCGGTGGTCTGGACCGCCCGCAAAAACGGCGAGCAGTAGACCGCCTCGAAGTCGACGCCTCGCTCGGCGAAGAAGCGGCCGACGCGCCATGCCTGCCACCGACCGAGTTCGGTCAGCCCCGGATCGTGAATCCGGTCGGCAGTCAACTCCCAGTCGGGGTCGACCGTGTCCTGTCGCTGTCCGTGTCGGACCACCCAGACGTCCTGTGGCATGTGTGCATGAACCAAACGTTGGACAACTACTTGTCGGTGTCGTCGATCCGACGTGTGCTGAGTGGGCGTACGCCGATCCCACCCGGTTGGGACCGACCTAGTCACTCGCGTCGACTGTTTGGCTCTGGTAGAGTTCCAACATCGTGTCGTGAAGCTCACCGTTGGTCGCGAGCACGTCGCCCTCCATGATGTCCTCGATTGCGTCACTCTCGTCGAAATCAGTGACTTCACCGCCAGCTTCGTTGATTATGATGGTTCCGGCGGCGACGTCCACTTCTTTGAGATCTTGGACAGTCAGCGAGTCAAAGGCACCATCTGCGAGGAATGCCATATCGACTGCCGCAGCACCTAACTGTCTGATTCCGAGCGATGACGACACCAGTTCACGGAACATGAACAGGTACCGGAGGTCGTTGACGCCTTCGGCACTGTAGAACCCGACAGAGTTGTGTGACTCTTCGATGGTGTCGACGTCTGTCACAGACAGCGACATCATCGAATCGCCCTCGTCGTTCTCGCCGGTATCTTCGAACTTGATCGCTCCCTCACCGTCGACTGCCGCGTAGACCTCCTCGCGCGGCGAGTAGTAGATCAAACCCATGTAGGGCTCTCCGTCTTCGAGCAGCGCGATCGAGACGCAGAAATGTGGAATTCCACGGACGAAATTCGTGGTTCCATCGAGCGGATCGATAATCCAAAGGTAGTCTCCCTCGAACTCGCCGCCTTCTTCCTCGCCGAACAGGACGTGACCTTCGTCTTCGAAGTCATCGCCCAGTTCGTCTTCGATCGTGTCTCTGATCGCTGCCTCCGAATCTTCGTCGACTTCGGTAACCAGTTGTTGGGGTTCTTTTTCTTCGGCCTCCAGGACCTCTCCGAAGTTGTCCATGTGAATTTCGGCGGCCTCTCGTGCCGCTTCGAGTGCTATCTGAACGTATCTATCTTCGAGGACATCCGAGTCTTCCTCGTCATCCGACTCTTCTGCACTCGCGGTTGTACTCCATTCGAGTGAGCCAATTCCCGCCGCAGTGCCGACTGCGCCAAGCGCCATCAGTGTTTGGCGACGGCTCTGACTGATTGCCTCTGCGTGACCCGGTGCAGCTTCTTGCGTGTTATTTTCGTGCATTGCTTGCAGACAATCGACGGCCAGATTCATAACAACTGTTTAAAATATTGGGAGTATCATAATAATTAATAATGGAGATTAGGGCTGCAATGATTGCTCGCGCTGGGTGTCGACCCCACAGAAACGCTGCTGTGTTGAACCATGACTCCAGTTACACCATGTGATAGCCAACTAGCAGTCGCAGTCCTACCTGTCGACGCACAGGCTGAACAACCCGTTTCGGAATATATCAAAACTATAATATGTATGGCTGGTCGTAATCGCATGCTACACGCATCGGCATTTCTTTGGCACCGTATCCGGTATTTATCTGTATGAGCAATCAAGAGCCGGTACGTGTTGGTGTTCTGTCACTCCATAACAGCAAGGAGACGAAAGCGATTCTGAACGCTGTCGAGGACCTCGGCCACGAGCCGATCTGGCTTCGGCGCGAAAACACCGCCATCAGCATCGACGATAGCGAGGTTACACTGGAGCCCGATGTCGACATCATCGCCAACCGTTTGCTGTTGTCGAACACCGAAGAGCCGGCCGAAGGCCTCGGCCTCGCGGCCACGTTCGACCGGATTCGACCGATGCTCAACACACCTGACGCCGTGCTGGCGTCGATCCACAAGTTCGCTACGGGCGCGACACTGGCCGACTGGAACATCCGCGTGCCAAACGCGCTGCTCGCACTCTCGAACGAACGGCTCAACGACGGCCGCGAACAGTTCGGCGACGTTGGTGTGTACAAAACCGCCATCGGCACCCATGGCGGCGGCACGTGGAAAGTCGACCTCACCGAGCCGGTCAACCCGAAAGTCGGCAACCGACAGGCGTTCCTCCAAGAACTCATCGACCGCGACGATCAGAAACACCGCGATCTCCGGATCTACGTCGTCGGCGAACAGATTATCGGGGCGATGTACCGGTACGCTCCCGAGGGCGACTGGCGGACCAACGTCGCACTGGGCGGTGCGGTCAAGGATGCGACCGACGATCTGCCCGAGGAGGCCGCCGAGACCGCGCTGTACGCCAGCGAGGTGTTGGGGCTCGATTACGCTGGGGTCGACCTCGTCGAGGGCCACGACGGCTGGTTCGTGCTCGAAGTCAACCCCACCGCGGGATTCAAAGGCCTCTACAAAGCCACCGAGACGAGTCCCGCACCGTACATCGCCCAACTCGCGATCGAGCGCGCCGGCGGCGAGGTCGACCCCGAGCGCGTCGAGGGGCTGTCGGCCACGCTCGACGATTCGATGCCGTCGTCGATGCCACGTCCCGAGCCACCGTCGACCGACGAAACGCCGCTAATCGGCTACATCGAGGAGGTCGTCGTTATCGGTACCAGCGGCTCGAAACAGACGAACGCGAAATCCGACACGGGCGCGACACGGAGCAGTATCGACACTCGACTCGCCGCGGAGATCGGTGCCGGTCCGATCAAGAGCATGACCCGAATCCGGTCGGGAAGCCACAAAGGTGGGAAAGCTCGACCCGTGGTCGACCTCGTGATCGGGATCGGCGGCAACCAACACACCGTCACCGCCAGCGTTGAGGATCGCGGCCACATGGACTATCCGCTCTTGCTCGGCCGGGATATCCTCCAGCACTACCGTGTCGACGTCCGCCGCCGGGCCGACAGCGACCGACCCGATGACGATGAGGAGTTCCTCGAAGAGTGACTGTTCAATTGATCAGGTAGTCTTTCGAGCGAGGAAAACGTTGAATCACGTCGACGTTGAGCCACCGATATGGAGCTAGCAGACGTGTCGACCGTCTCGGTGCTCGGTGCCGGAAACATGGGCCACGGAATCGCCGAGGTCGCCGCGTTGGCGGGCTACAGTGTAACGCTACGGGATATCTCCGAAGAACTCGTCGAATCTGGCTTGGAACAGATCGAATGGAGCCTCAACAAGCTCGCCGAAAAGGGTCGACTTTCGGCAGCCGAGGCCGAGGCCGCCTTCGATCGTGTCACGCCGGTCGTCGACATGGAGGCGGCCGTCTCGGAGGCCGACGTCGTCATCGAGGTGGTCCCGGAGGTGATGGAGATCAAAACCGACGTGTTCAGCGAGGTCGCCGACCACGCCCCGGACCACGCGATTTTTGCGACCAACACGTCGAGTCTGTCGATCACCCAGCTCTCGGAGGCAACCGACCGCCCCGATCGATTCTGCGGGATGCACTTTTTCAATCCGCCGGTCAGAATGCCGCTGATCGAGGTTATCGCCGGAAACCATTCGGACGAACAGACGCTCGAACTCGTCGAAGCGCTGGCCGACTCGATGGACAAAACCCCGGTCCGCGTTCACAAGGACAGCCCCGGCTTCATCGTTAACCGCGTGCTTATTCCGTTTATCAACGAGGCGGCGTGGCTCGTCGACGAGGGCACGGCGACGATCGCCGAGGTCGACGCGACGACGACGTTCGATATGGGCCTGCCGATGGGCGCGCTCGAGCTGGCCGATCAGATCGGGATCGACGTCAGCTACCACGTTCTCGACTACCTGTACGAAACGCTCGGCGAGGCGTACCGACCCTGCCCACTGCTTGCCGAGAAGGTCGAGGCCAACGAGATCGGCAAAAAAGCCGGCAGGGGGTTTTACGACTACGACAACGGGGGCGTCGACGTTCAGCCGAACGCCGGTCGACAGGAGATCGCCGACCGTCTGCTGGCGCTAATGGCGAACGAGGTCGCCGGGCTCGTCGAAGGCGAAGTGGCCGACGTGAATGCCATCGACCGGGCGATGCAACTCGGTGCTGGCTTCCCCGACGGCCCCGCGAAAATGGCAGACAGCCGCGGACTTGAACCGCTCGTGCGGACGCTGGACGAGCGACTCGACGCGACGGGCGAACCACGCTACGAGGTGGTCGACCTGCTCTCCGACCTCGCCGCCGAGGATGAACAGTTCTATGGGTCCGGCGACGAGGACAGCCCCATGGAGTTCGAAACGATTCGGATCGACCGTGAGGGATCCGTTGCGCGGATCGTCGTCGACCGTCCACACCAGATGAACACGATCAGCGCCGAGTTACTCGACGAGCTCTCGAGCGCCGTCGACGAGTTGGATGCCGACATCGAGGTTCGGTGTCTCCTCATCACAGGAGCTGGCGACCGGGCGTTTTCGGCCGGTGCGGACGTCTCCAGTATGGCCGCCGACGCCGACCCGATCGAGATCACCGAACTCGCGCGGACCGGCCAGCGAACATTCGGCCAGCTCGAAGCCTGTGATACACCCGTGGTGGCGGCCATCGATGGCTACTGTCTCGGCGGCGGCATGGAGCTCGCGACGGCCGCGGACCTCCGCATCGCCAGCGAGCGCGCCGAGTTCGGCCAGCCCGAACACAAACTCGGGCTCCTGCCGGGCTGGGGTGGCACCCAGCGACTCAGCCACCTGATCGGCGAGAGCCGCGCCAGAGAAATTATTTTCACCGGCGACCGGTACAGCGCCGACCAGATGGCCGACTACGGGTTTCTGACCGATGTAGTCGACGTCGACGACTTCGAGGAGGCCGCACTCGAGTTGGCAGAAAAACTAGCTGCAGGACCGCCGATCGCTCAAAAGTATACCAAACGCGCGATGCTGGCTGGCCGCGAAAACACCGATGCCGGGCTCGAAATCGAGGCCCAGGCGTTCGGGCTCCTGATGGATACCGAGGATCTTGTCGAAGGGATGACCGCCTTTATGAACGACGACGACCCCGAGTTCACTGGAAACTGATGCGTTTGTGGGTGGCTGGTGGCTTGGCCGGTCGACGTCTGGTGGTCTGATAGACAGACACACAGGGCGAGCGATTGATGAGATTTATATGTACGTACTTCATCGGCTGTAATGCGGAACGCTCGATTGGTGTAGTCCGGCCAATCATCTTGGCCTTTCGAGCCGAGGACCAGGGTTCAAATCCCTGATCGAGCATTACAGTGAGCGCCACACTGTGGCGCGAAACAAACGCTCAGAAGAGAATTTGAGCAACCGGGTTCGAATGATTCGATATCTTATAACTGCTGACTACTTCGAGTAATTCTGCACTTGAACAGTATCTCACCTACGGCTAAATTTAGCGAGTCGACACTCGTCTCTTTGTTACGGGGTTCAGTGGCCAACAGTCACGATGTCGACCGAGCAAGAGTTGGTGGCAAGTGACTACGGCCCAGGAATTTGGTCAAGTGCTTCGGTCAACTCGTCGCGGTCTGGAAGCACGAAGATCTGACACTGCGTTTCTCGGCCACCGATTTCGATCGCTGAATCGATCGCAAACGCGTACTCCTGATTCCCGTCCAGCCGGCCAATGATATCTTGCATCACTTCCGCCCCCGGTCCGTGGACGTACTCCGGCGGCGTGTGGTCGATCTTCGTCTGAAGCGTATTCGCCCAGCCGTCAATGAAACCGCTGGTGAGAATGTTACCCAACTCCTCGATTGCTGGCTTCAGCATTGAGTCGGCAACCGAATCCCCTGGCATCATCGCCGATGCGACGGCGTTTGCTGAGGCCTCGTCGAATAGCAGGAGGAAGTAGCCACTCGGGAGCCCACTCATCTCGAATACAGAGCCGACGTACGTCTGCTGACCGAGGTTTGAGGCCATCTTGGATAGCTCCATGAACCGCAGTTGGCTCACGTCGACGTCTGTTGTGAGCCCGGTGAGCATCGAAATCTGCTCTGAGGCGCGCATTGCGCTTTGTTCGGCGAAATCATTGAATACCGTGAGTTTCTCGGCTGGAATCGTCGGGCCTTCGGATCGCGCGGCAAGCAACCTGACGAACTCGTCGTACTGCGGGATCAAAAACAGTGGAACCGAGAGATCGGTATTCGCCGCTTCGAGTTGGCTTTCGAAGAGGAACACGCCCTCATCGGCCGCCTCACGACGGGTTAGTCGCGGGAGAATGCGGGTGCCTGCGGCTTCGAGATACGTCGGAGGCGTTATATCGACTTCAATGCCCAGATGGTTCGCCCACCCGTCGACGAAGCCACCGATCATAATATTGCCAATCTCGGAAAACGCACCGCCCGACATCGTCCCGACAGACGACGCACCAGGAATTTGTTGTCTAACCTGATTGGCCGAGTCGGGTTCGAAAATCAACACTGTTTCGCCCGAGATGCCGCCGCTAAGGCCGACTTGTACCCCGACGTACTGATGACCAGCGAAGATCTCTTGCAGCACGGATTCTGTGACGAGGCTTACACCGGTCATCTCGTTGCGAATTTGTAGCCCCGTGAGCTGTGAGAGCGACGTCGCTGAGCGATTGGCTCCGCGGGCAGCCAAGAGACTGAACTGTTCGAGCTGATTGATTTCGATTCTCATCGGGAGTATACTCCAGTCTCTGCGTGAGGTAGAGCGACTACCTGATACAGCGCGGAAGATCGAGAGACGCTCTCAATCGTTATGTGGTTCCACCAAGGGATCCATTCAACTTTCACGATACTATTGTTCGTGAGAGTGTAAATCAAGATGTTGGTTACATATGGGCATCACAAACAGAAACGTATGTGCCACTAACAATTTGACACTCGCTTAATCAGTTCCCCGACTATGTTTTGAATAGGATATCTGGGGACTGTATCGGCATAGCCAAACTATTGGGTACGATTGCTGGCAATGTCGACACACAATCGTTTTCTTGGGACGATACCTAACCGACCGGTAGAGATTGGTGATCTCGTACAGATGTTGCTACAGTTCATCGGGAGATCTACCCTGTGGACCGCGACATTTCGAGGATATGCGGACGATACGGTCTGGAAAGCGATTCGATATAGCATATATTTACTTTCTGCCTGTATGAGTGAAACAACACCAGGAATAGTTCAGTAACTCTGAATTTAGTTTATAATATGACATTGAGTGCCATGCCTAGATATGACGAGTCACGTATCGAAGCTACTTATGGCAGGGCAGTGGTTGTCGGCGGGAGTATGGCTGGTCTCTGTGCGGCCCAGGTCCTCAAAGACGCGTTCGATGAAGTCGTAATTCTTGAGCGTGATACATTATCTGACGAGCCAGTTGTCCGTGGGGGAGCCCCCCAGACTAGCCAACCGCATGCACTGCTGGAGGCTGGAAGGGTGACACTTGAGGATCTCTTTGCAGGATTCAGCACCGAAGTCCAGAATGCTGGTGGACTACAGCTCAACATGACGAGAGATATCTCGTGGCATGACAAAGGAGGAGTTGTTGCTGAGGCGGATACGCCACTCTTCGCGCTGTATGCCAGTCGACCGCTGTTCGAGCAGATCGTTCGAATCCGTGTTCGCAACGAACCGACGATCAAGTTCCAAGACAGCTGTCACTTTATCACGTACACGTGTGATTCGTCGACGGACCGAATAACCGGTGTTAAATACAGAGACGAACAGGGTAACGAAAGAAGGATCGAGGCGACGCTTACGGTTGATGCGAGCGGCCGAGCAAGCAAGACACCGTCGTGGCTCGCCACCCACGGCTATGCGAAACCGGATGTCGACCGTGTCGATATCGATGTGACCTACAGTACGGTTTGTGTATCCAGACCTCTCGGAGTCCAAAACGGCATTCTGATCGCTCCAGAACCAGATCACCCGCGCGGAGCGGCCATGCTTCCTGTCGAAGGCAATCGGTGGCAGATTCTGTTACAGGGACTTCATGGCGAACGGGCTCCAGCCGAGCGGGAGCAGTTTATCGAGTGGGCTACCCAACTCCCAATCGACGAGATTGCAGTACAGTTGCGAAACCAACAGTGGCTCTCTGAGATTCGTCGCTACCCGTTTCCGGCCAGTGTTCGACGGAACTATCAGACGCTCCGGCGCTTTCCCGAGGGGTTGGTCGTGACCGGTGATGCCGTTGCGAGTTTCAATCCGGTGTACGGACAGGGAATGTCGGTCGCCGCCTTGGACGGCCTTGCGCTTCACCATGGGCTATCCAACGGTGTCTCTGGTATTGGGCCACGGGTATTTGATCGGATAGCTACCATTGTTTCTGAGGCATGGCGAACAGCCGTCACTAATGATTTCATATTCGAGCAGACGACGGGCACGAAGCCGTTTGCGGCCGACCTACTCAACAGGTATACCACACGGTTAGTTACCAAAGCACATGACGACGGTGTGTTAACCGAGGCATTTCTCCGAGTCTTCCGGATGGAACAGTCTGCGACGAGCTTGTTGCATCCACGCATCGTCTGGCGAACGCTTCGTCCGGATTGGTAGTGGTATTCGTTACCATAATTGTCTGATCTCGTTATTCAATCGCAAACTGCCTTTTAAACGAATTCATTGTCCTGTATCGATCTCTGGTACAGCAACCATCAGACGTAAGCCGGTTTGGAATCAACTCCCACTATGGCATCGACAAACGAGAGCGGCACGTTCGACCTCGATGGAGAGCTGACAGTGAACCGGCTGGGGTTCGGCGCGATGCGCCTCTGTGGTGAAGGGATCATCGGATCACCCGAGGATGAGCAGTCTGCCAAAGACGTCGTCCAGCACGCGGTCGACCTCGGCGTCGACTTCATCGACACTGCAGACTCCTATGGGCCAGGTGTCAGCGAACGCCTGCTCCGTGAGGCAATCGACACCGAGGAGGTGACGATCGCAACGAAGGCCGGATTGCTTAGAAATAGTGACGGCCAGTGGCTCAACCACGCCGATCCTGACTACATCCGCAATCAGGTGCTGGTTAGCCGTGACCGCCTCGGGGTAGAGTCGATCGATCTCTACCAACTGCACAGCCCCGATCCGGACACGCCGTTCGAGGACAGTGTCACGACGTTCGCAGAACTCAAAGACGAGGGCTTGATCGATCACGTTGGTCTCTCGAACGTCAGCGTCGACCAGCTCGAAGCAGCCAAAGAGCATGTCGAGATCGCGTCGGTCCAAAACGAGTACAACGTGCTGAACCGCGACCACGAGGATGTCCTCCAGGCCTGCGAGGAGTACGGTATCGGATTCATGCCCTACTTCCCGATCGCTGCCGGGTCGATCTCCGGCGTCGACGCCATCCACGAGGTCGCTGATGCACACGATGCGACAGTCTACCAGATTGCGCTCACGTGGCTGCTCGACCACTCGGATGTGATGCTGCCAATCCCTGGTACCGCAAGCGTAGAACACCTCGAAGAGAACATTGCTGCCTCCTCAATTTCGCTCTCGAACGACGAGTACAGCCGGTTGGCAGCGATCGCGTCGACCAGCCGGTAGATCGACAGTTGCGGCCCTGTTCGGCACACTTTTCGAGGATATAGATGAACTCCTCGGTTTCAGCACAGTTCCAACATACTGTGTGTATACTAAATCGATGGCGGCAATCACGCCGGTACAATCATGATAACTCTGTACCTCTCTCTGCCGTGTGCGAACGAGTCGTTGCAGATCTCCATCTCCACACGACTGGCTCCGATGGCCAGCTAACGGTCGACGAACTCCCCGCAGCCGCGAAAAAGGCGGACATCGAGTGGATTGCTGTTACTGATCACGATCTTATTCATCCCGAACTGACCAGCCCGGTAACTGTCCGAGATGGGATCGGCATTATTCGCGGAATCGAACTGCGAGTACAAACCGAGACCCAGCAACTCGATCTACTGGGCTACGGTGTCGAACCAACTGCCGACCTGACCGCTGAACTCGACCGGCTGCAAGCAGACCGGATCAGTCGTGCGCAAAAAATAATCGACTGTGTCGAATCGTACGCCGACATCACTCTCGATCTCGATCCACACACAGGCGTTGGTCGACCACATATCGCCCGTGCAATCGCTGCGAGTGATTCGCCGTACGACTACAGCCAGGCATTCGCTGAACTGATCGGCACCAACTGTCCGTGTTATGTGGCCCGTGAGATCACCTCGTTCGACCACGGGAGTGCGTTACTTCGAGAGGCGTGTCGTGTCGTTGGTCTCGCCCATCCGCTCCGGTATGCTGATCCAGCGGCCGCTCTCGAGTTCGCCGCTGAACTCGACGCCGTAGAACGGTACTATCCATATAACCGTGCGGTGGATCTATCAACGGTCGACCGTGCAATCGAACGCCATGAACTGCTCGCAACGGGTGGCAGTGACGCTCACGAGACCGAGTTAGGCCACGCGGGGCTACCGCAGCCACTGTTCGACCGTTTCCACGCACAGTTCGAGGCGTAAGCGGACCGCTCTTCGAACGGAGTCAGTGTCAGCCGGTGTTGTTCCATCGCTGCTGTATCGGTGGTTGGTCAGCACACCTTCGACTGTGAACTGTGTATCACCGTCAGGACAGGGTCTGAAGCCGCATCAGCCATCGAGTCAGTATCACTATTTTCGGTCGACGTTGGAGGATCTGGTTATGATGATACAACCCTCCCAGCTATCGATGGAGGTGAAAATTCACATAGTTTTGATAAATCTTCGACCGTGTAAGACTCCAAATTCTAAATAATCTTTACTAAAGAACATGTCCAACTAGATGGTGTATGTCCATCGACGACACGCCACAATCCCCTACGGAACGCAAATCCGCAATCAAGAAACGTCACGAGCAGGCCGCAAGCGAGGTACTACCCGACCATCGAGAACTCTACATCGGCGGCGAGTGGGTCCAGAGCGCCTCCGGCAAGACATTTAAGACAACGGACCCGACGACCGGCGAGACGCTCGCCGAGGTCCAGTCCGGAAACGCCGAAGACATCGACCGCGCGGTAGACGCGGCGTGGAAGGCCTACGACGAGATCTATAGCGGCTTTTCGAGCGCCGAGCGACAGGCCATGCTCGAAGCGATCGCCGACCGCATCGAACAGAAAGCCGAGGAGTTCGCCACGCTCGAATCGCTCGATAACGGCAAGCCGATCACCGAGGCGCGCATCGATATCGACCTCGTAACCGATCACTTCCGTTACTTCGCTGCGGTCGCCCGCGCCCACGAGGGTCGGACGGTCGACACCGACGACAGCCGCCACGTCCAGACCATCGAAGAACCCTACGGCGTCGTCGGCCAGATCATCCCGTGGAACTTCCCGCTACTCATGGCCGCTTGGAAACTCGGCCCCGCGCTGTCTGCCGGAAACGCGGTCGTGCTCAAACCCGCCGAAGAGACGCCGCTCTCTGTTCTCAAACTGATGGAGGAGGTCGACGACGTGATCCCAAATGGCGTCGTCAACGTCGTTACCGGCTTCGGCCCCGACGCTGGCGAACCGCTGTCGAACCACGGCGGAATCCGCAAGCTAGCCTTTACCGGCTCGACCGAAATCGGCAGCAAGGTGATGAAAAGCGCCGCCGACAACATTACCGATATTACGCTCGAACTCGGCGGGAAGAGTCCGCTCGTGGTGTTCCCCGACGCCGATCTCGAACAGGCCGTCGACACCACCATCACGGCCATCTTCTTCAACACGGGCGAGTGCTGCTGTGCTGGCTCGCGGCTGTTCGTCCACGAGGATATAAAGGACGAATTCCTCGACGAACTCGCGGCCGCCGCCGAGGAGCTGACCGTCGACGATCCACTGCTCGACTCCACGAATCTTGGCCCGAAAGTGACCGCCGAGCAGGTCGAACGGACCATGAGCTACATCGAGGCGGCCGAAGCCGAGGGGGCGGCCTTCGTCACCGGCGGGAGCCAGCCCGACGACGAGGCGCTGTCGGACGGCTGTTTCGTCGCGCCGACGCTGATCGACGAGATCGACCACGACAGCAAAGCCGTCCAAGAAGAAATCTTCGGTCCCGTCCAAGAGGTTTTCACGTGGAGCGACTACGACGAGATGATCGAACTCGCGAACGACGTCGACTACGGGCTCGCCGCAGGCATTATCACCGAAAACCTCACCAAGGCCCATCAGTGTGCCAAAGACATCGAGGCGGGCAACATCTGGATCAACACCTACAACGACTTCCCGGCGGGCCAGCCGTTCGGCGGCTACAAGCAGTCGGGGATCGGCCGCGAGATTGGCCAGGACGCAGTTGACCACTACACCCAAACCAAGACGATCAATATCAGCCTGTAGTCGTGGCCGTCCCGTTTCCCGAAGCCGAGGGGTTCCGCGCCCGGCAGATCGCCATCTCGCCCGACGGAGCGGCCTATCGCGTCCCCTCGGGGTTCCACGAACGACTTCGGCAGGTGGTCGCCCCCAGTCGGGAAGAGCGGGACCCGAAGGTCGCCCTCGCGCTGTCAGGATGGGTCAGTCTGCAGGCCGATGGGATGACAGATCGGATCAACGTCGACGCTCCCGACGACTGGACCGACGCGACTCCAATCCGCCGGTTCGCATGCGTCCATGACGCGGGCTCGGTTGCGATTGCTCTGCATCCTAGCGGAGAGGTCGTGCGGTCGACCGACCCGACGAGCGTTGGGTTCGACGTCCTGGCCGAAAGCGAACGGTAGTTCGGTTCTCGCTGCACAACCGCGTCGACATCTCACATCCGGAGATTGTTGTCGGCTGGCGTCAGTAGCACCTATATGGACTATCGAGACCTCTCGCATACGATCAGCGACGCCGGTTCTGTGTTTCCCGGTGATCCACCGGTATCCATCGAGCCACACGCGACTATCCCGGCAGACGGATACCGGGTTTCGGCGGTGGAATGCGGGAGCCACACCGGGACCCATGTCGACGCGCCGAGCCACACCGAGCCGGGTGGTCGGAACATCGATACGTTCGGCGTCGAGCGGTTCGCCCTCGATGCGGTCCGGGTCGACTGCCGTGGGCTCGACCCACGGTCGCCGATCAGTCCGTCAGCGCTTCCGACAACCGATGCCGAGGTCCTCGTCGTCCAGACCGGCTGGGACGACCACTGGGCGACGGCGAAATACTTCGACCACCCGTTTTTGACGCCCGAGGCTGCGGAGTTCTGTGTCGACCAGGGGTACGACCTCGCGATCGACGCGCTCAACGTCGATCCGACGCCGACCGACAACGCCACTGCGACCGAACCCGAGGGGTTTCAGGTTCACCACGCGCTCCTCGGTTCCGGTGGGTTGATCTTCGAGAACCTGACCGGTCTCTCGGCCGTTCCCGAGCGATTCGAACTGCTCGCCTTTCCACTCAAACTCGTCGACGGTGACGGCGCACCGGTTCGAGCGGTCGCCCGCTGGGACTGAGCGCGAGCGTGGTCGACACACGCCATGTCGACGCTTTCAGGCGGCCGACACGCTGACTGATAAAGGCTCAAGCGTCTGCCCGTCGACTCTCCGTTAATGTCCGATCGACTCCTTTCGGTCAACGCCTACACGACCCTCGATCTGCTCGACGGCGAGGCCGAAGCTCACGACTTCACCGAATCAGCGTTCGCCGTGGTCAACGCCACTGCACCACGTAAGAAACCGGACCACATCAAGCTCGAACTGGAGCTGGACAACGCAGAGCTCGAACACCTCCCGGCTCACGCCGACCGTGTCCGGCTCACGCCGGAGCAGGCCAGGACGCTCGCGGCTGAGTTAGAAAAGTACGCCGACAAAGTCGACGCCTATCTCGCCGACAACGAGTGATCAGGGCTCCCAGTCGACGCGCTCGCGCCACTCGGTTTGCTGTTCGCGCTCGGTGACGTGGCTGTGGCCGTCGGCAAGCTCTGTACGGACACGGTCGTCGAAATCGGTAATCTCCGCGAGCAGGCCGTGGCGGAACGTCTCGACCACCTCGTAGGTCCACAGATTGTCGACAGCGCCCGATGGAAGGTGTTTTTCGCGGAGTTCGTCGGCGAATTCCTCGTGGCCCGCTTCTCGGAGCGTCCCTTCGGCTCGGGCCAGTTTGTCCATCGAGTGGCCGATTTTGTGGTGGAACGCAATAAGATCGCCGAACCCCTGATAGATGTGTTCGGTCGCGTGCTGAATGTCATGAAGCGCTTGTTTTTCGGCTGCTGAGAGGTCGTGATTGTCGTGGTCAGTCATATTCGTCAGTTGGGGCTGGTGGGCTAAACGACTGATTCAGGAATATTGAGTGGTTCGTGATGTCGACTGAGCTGTGCGTACCGAGCAGCTATTGTACGATACCAGTACCAAATTACGCCGGTATTTTAAACAAATATGATTTCTGAGCCTACATTCACGTTTTGCATAATACTTTTACTGGGTCAGTTCCTATTTTTCAATTCATTGTAGACGATGTGTGGGAGTACCTCGACGCGAACACCGTCGACTGTCTCGTCAGTGATTGCGAAATGCCCGAGACGGATGGGATCACGTTCCTCCGAGCGGTTCACGAAGAGTATCCAAACCTGCCGTTTATCGTCTTCACGGGCCAGGGAAACGAAGAGGCCGCCTCGGCGGCGATTTCGGCTGGCGTGACCGACTACCTTCAGAAGGACCGACACAGGGAAGTGTACGAGCTGTTGGCTACCCGGATCGACCAAGCGGTCGGCCACAGCCAGTCGAATCGGTACGCCATGCTCGCCCGCGATCAGCTCCAGTCGATTTTCTCGCAGATCGACGGCTTCTATGCGGTCGACGAAACGGTCGGGGCAATGCGACCTCTAATAACTAGTATGTAACCCACAGCCGTTCGCTGACTGCCGCTCGGTGGTTATGTTCTTCGATCGATTCTCTGCGCTCACGTTCGATCGTGCTGATTTTCGTCCTCACTTCGTCCTCACTTCGTTCGAACAGAAAATGCGTGGGAAGAGATTTGAACTCTCGGACCCCTACGGGACAGCGTCCTAAGCGCTGCGCCTTTTCCTGGCTTGGCTACCCACGCCCAGTTCAATAGAGACGCTAAGACCGGTAAGAAACTGTCGTTCTGATCGGCATCCGGCGGCCCGAGAGGTTAATTATCTCTGCGGAAAACCTTCAGTTATGTATCGCGCACGGGATCGACTCGAACACAGCGATTGGTTGGATCGCCTCGATGCTGCGGGCACCCAACTCGATCTGAGTCCGACGGTTCGGTCGACGGCCTCCGAGCTTTTTCTCACAAATATTCCCGAGGCCGAACGCTCGAAGCCAGCCGTTGCCGCCGCGAGCCTGTATGCGGCCGCGCTGATCGGTGGCGAGGAGCGCTCACAACCTGCGGTCGCCGAGACACTGGACGTCTCTCGACTCAGTATTCAGTCCCGGTGGAAAGCGATGATGGCGGATGCGGGCTTCCAGCCGCCGAACTGGTAAAACGAAACCCGTTACGAGCGTGTCTGCTCGCGGCCAGTCCGCTCGGGAGTCGGCCTCCCGTGGCGGTCGATCTCGCCAGTGACGATCCGTGTCGACGAAATTCGCTTGCCGTCGTTGGCCGGTACGTGGTCGACGATCTCGATTTCGAGCGGCTCGAAGCCCCGCTCGCGTCGCAGATCGTTAATCCGTTCGGCTCCGTCGACCGTCTCGGGCGAGACGACGAGCACGTCGAACTGTGGCTCGACGGCGATGCCAGTCGGCTCAGAGAGCGGCCGAATCTCGAACGTCCGGTCGTACTCGGCTGCGAGCGGTTCGAATTCGGCCTGCAGATCGGCTTTCCGCTCCTCGTAGGGCCGGACGTACCGCTCGACGTGTCTGGTTTCGACCGCAAGATCGTCATCAGTCAGGCCGACGGTCACATCACCCAGCGAGAACGCCCGCTCGAACAGCGCGTGGTGACCGTCGTGGACGGGATCGAAGGTCCCACCCAGCGCGACATTCATACTGCCGGGTGGCGGTCCCTGAACTTAAATATCCGTACTCTGCGTTCGTCCCGTATCCGATCAATCCGGGTCAATTGGGCCAATTGGGCCAATTGGACTAACCGAATTGCGATCAGGCCGCGTCTTTCGGGTCTTCCTCGTCGTCACTCTCGAGAGAGGCGTCCTCGATGTCGATGTCGACTGGTTGGTCGCCATCGTCCTCCTTTGGCTTGTTCTCGCCGCCCTCCTCGCCGTCGACACTGATCGTCACGGGGCCCCCCGTTTCGTCGTTCCCGCCAAGTCTCCGGTCGAGGTTGAACACCGTGTTGAGCTCGCGCTGTACCTGTCCGACGACGCCTCGAACCAGTTTACTCGGGGCGATGGCTTCGTACTCGTAGGGGTTGTTGCCTGCACCGCTGGACTCGCGCTTTTCTCGGTTCACCGTCTCTTCGTCGTGGAGTTCGGCCAGTGCCTCTCGAACCGTACTCGGATACAGCCCGGTGCCGTCGGCGACCTCGTCGCTCGTGCTGTCGGGATGCTGGCGGAGGTAGACGTAGATCCGCGCGCGGGTTTCGGTGTCGAGAATCCACGCCAACAGGTCGACGATGCCCTGGTCGAACTCCGAGACGGCCTTGTCGGCTTCGGCTTCCAGCCGAGCTTTGGTCTTTTGCAGTTCTGCGCGTGGCCCCTCACTCGATTGCTCGTTGGACTCTCCGCCGACCGAGTCGACATCGTCTACAGGGTCGACATCGATCGGATCCTCACCAGCGTCCTCGTCGGAATCTGTGGTCATTATACGCACAATCGGCTCTCCGTTAGCAAAAGGGTTTCTGTCGGCCAGCAGGCGACGGATCGATTACAGCACGAGCGAGGCACAGAGCCCATCGAGGCCCGATTCGGCCATCAGTTCGCGCTGGCGTTGGCTTCCGCTTTGGTCGTCGAGCACCGACTGTATCCCCTCCACGCCAAGTCGGTCGACCTCCCGGTCGACGACCTCATCGAGACCGATGACCCGGTCGCCATCCCGGCTGATAAAACTCGCCTCGTGGCCGTGGCGGATCGCCCGCCACTTGTTCTCGTCAAGGAACTCGCGGCGCAACTCCACGGCAGGGTCCTCGCCGTCTTCGAATCTGGCAGCGAGATCCATCACGAGCGCGTGAATGTACTCGACGAACGCGAGAACAACATCAGGATCAGACTGGCCGTCGGGCGTTCTGACCTCGACAGTGCCGAGGCCGGTGTGCGGCCGCACGTCGAACCACAGTTCGCCACGGTCGTTGATCGAGCCGGTCTCGACCATCTGCCGTTCGAACGCGTCGTAGGCCGCAAAGTCCTCGAATCGAGTCGGTACGCCGGTGTTCGGGAGATTCTCGAAGATCTTCGCACGAGCCGAGCCGAGGCCGGTGTCGAACCCGTTCCAAAACGGCGAGTTGGCCGACAGCGCGAGCACCGGCGAGAGATACCACCGGAGTTCGTTGGCAATCCAGACCGCCTTGTCGGGGTCGTCGACGCCCACGTGGATGTGCAGCCCAGCAGTGGTGTTTCGGTGCTGTGGATACTGAATCCGCTCCAACTGGGCCTTGTACCGAGGTTTGGTCGCGTGGTCGAGTTCGCGCCATTTGGCCGCCGGGTGGAGTCCCGCCGCGGCGATTTTGAAGCCGTGGGCTTCGGCGTGGTCGACCAGCGCCTGGCGGACCGCCCGCAGCGTTTCGGCGGCCTCGCTTGGTGACTCGATGACGGGTGTCTGAGTCTCGATCGTACACTGAAACAGCTCGTGGTCCAACCGGCCCTCGAGGAGTTCGGGCGGCTCGGAGTTGTAGATCAGTTCGGCGATGCCAGAGACTGGTCGGCCCGAGTCGTCGACAATAAAAAACTCCTCTTCGATGCCGAGCGTGCCCATGCGGGCGAACGCCTCCGACGAGCCGATCTCCGACGAACCAGTCTCCATCAGCCAGCGGTATGTGACCGACTCATAAATACCTCCTGAAGCCGGTGACTGTCAACGACCCGAGTAGGCACGAGTGGTCAGCGTAACTTTTGAATATCGGTGAGGAACTTTTTGATCCAACCATTCGCAAATCCAAGACGTTGAGAGAGATCTAAGAATGTGTCAGTGACAAACTGTTTGAAATGCTCTTGATTCTC